>NZ_JAUBOQ010000004.1:0-178389 GCF_036700325.1 Microcoleus sp. Z1_B2 | reverse complement strand
CATTTCCCACTGCTATTTCACCTAAAATATTGGCAACACTCCTACGGGTATATTCATCATAAGTTTTATCGAGCAGTTGGATTAAACGGTTGATTACCTCCTCATTTCCCACTGCTATTTCACCTAAAATATTGGCAACACTCCTACGGGTATATTCATCATAAGTTTTATCGAGCAGTGGGATTAAACGAGAGATCGTTCTTTCCCTATCGGTTTCTGCTAATACTGCCTCTGCCCCTTGTCTAATTGCTGCAATAAAAGGAACGCAACTCCATTTAACAATTTGACTAACAATTAGATCAGCAAAACGACTCTCCTTAAACTCAGGAATTATTAGCCCCCCGAAAAAATAAGCACGATACTCATAAAAACCTCTATCCACTTTCTGATAACCCCACCTTTTCCGATAATTCCAACTGCCACAACCATCATCAAAATTAATCAACTTTTCAATAAACGCCTCTTTCTTCTCCTTCTGCACATTCTCCCGCCCAAACCACAGCAAAATCACCTCTTTCCACTGCTTCTCAAAAATCCGATAAGTACCTAAACTCGGATTATCTGGCCCATGATGCAAAAAATAACCCCAATCATCCACCGCCAACGCTGCAAAATACTCCTGAAACGTCGGATGATAAAACGCATAAACCCGCTCATCGGGATTTTCTACCGCCACCCCCACCAAATTCAACCAACCCAACTGCAACGCCAACCGACACAAAGGCTCATCAGTTTCCCCCAAAACCTCCGTTAACAAACCTTCCCTTAACCGAAACCGAGACTCAGATTGCTCCATCCCCCGCAGCGCCAACCTTCCCAACCCTGCATTCAACTCCCGTCGCTGCTTGGATTTCGTGGGAAAAGCCTCCTGCTTCCACACATACAGCGCCTCGGCAAACTGCTCATAAAGCCCCGCCTTCGTTTCCGGCAAACCCCCCTGCCGAATTTGCCAAGCGCGACACAACAGCGCCAACCGCAGGGGATTTCGCACCGTATCCCGAATCCGCTCTTTTCCAGCTTGGGCTAATTCTGCCAGCAACCGCTCCCCTAACTCTCCTTGACGCGCAAACCAGCGTTGAATAAATTGCCCCACCCCCTCCGGGTAGTCAAAATCGAGATTGCGATAAACATCAAACCCTTCCAGGGTATTTTTCCCCGCATCCCAAACATTCTGGCGACAAGTCAGCACCGCTCGCCCTTGGGCAACCCATCCGGTAATCTGAGCCGCAACAGTCGCCAGGGGGTTGCCACCCGCCGCCATTTCATCCACTCCATCCAGCAAAAGCCACACTCGCCCACTGTTAAACAACAACGCCAGCGCGTCTTCCATTTCCGGCGTTACCCGCACCGCACCCAGAGCATCCTTAAGCCACTTTTGCAACAGATACTCCTCAACACTTCGCCCCTGCAAATCTGCCAAAGACACCCAAATTGCCACATCCTGCTCTGTTTCTGTCGCTACCCATTGGGCAATTTTCTGTAACAGCGTCGTTTTTCCTGCCCCCGGCTCTCCCGTCACCGCTAACCTGCGCCCTTGACTTTTCGGACTTTGCCCCTGTTTCAGCACTTGCGCGAAAAACTCATCATTTTTATAGGTGCGGGTGACTTCTTCATACTCCTTTTCTGGCTGATAAAATTGGGAACCTTCCTCTGGCGAAACTTCCCCAGAGCGTTTTTCCTTCTTTACCCGTTCAACTAATCCCAGAGGTATATAAATATCATCAAAAGCAAACTCTACCCCGTTGCCAGTGGTGAGGGGATTTGTTGTTAGTCGTCGTTGCTTTGCTAAAGCTTCTTGACAGACTTCGTGCCAGTCAATATTGGGAATCGACTTTGCCCGGTTCCCATCGGGCGAGTTCAGTCAATTATTAATGGTTAAGGTGCTGTTATTAAAGGTATTTCCTTGCAATACCTGTTTGATCTCATCAGCTAGTTTACTATTATTAACAATAGAAGGGTTAGCTCTGAGATGAGTCTCAATTTTTTGAATATAGGGATTGATTTTAGGTTCCTGTTGCCCTAATTCCGCTAACTCTTGAATTTGTGTCCATAATTCGGGTCGTTTTTCGGCTGCGGCTTGAATATCGGGAATGACTTGACTATAATTTAAAGGCCGATCGGGTGTATGTTCAATTGCCGTTACTGTAGTGGGACTTTCTTGGTTAAGATTTGTTAAAAATTGTTGCGTTTTTTCAACACACATCTCACCGATTTTTTCACCTGTTTTCTCTAAGGCTTTCGTTCCCATGACTGTTCCTAACGCTAACGCGGCTGCCAATAAAGGTTCCATAATCTTAAAATATAGATAAAGAAAACTATTTCTGATTGTAATATAACATATAAAAAATCGTCAAGTCATCGGCTCTGTGTCTCATCGCTGGTCTTCCCCAAATTTTGAATCGCCTGTCCTTTAGTTTTTCTTAGGAATACTCTTGGGCATATTTGCTTTAATTGCGATCGCCTAACAGGAATAGTAATGTCAGTTGCGATCGCACCCGCCATTGCATTGCAGCACCAGTAGTCGCTGTTGGAGCATTAATTTGGTGGTTAGCGCGTGATTAATTCTCGCTAAAATACCGATCGAAGCGGTCAATGAAAGACTGCCGAATTAACTCGGCAGCGCTTTCCTGTTATTTAAGGTGAGTGAGTTGAGTGATGCTGAGCAAAGCAGGCAACATCGAGTCAGGCTTATCTCCTGTTTTGAGAGCAATTTCTAAATCAAACAAAATGGAGAGCGATCGACTTAAGGAGTTCGCAGATACTTCCTTAACCTCCTGCTTAAGGAAATACAGCCGTTTCGGGTTACTAATTCCGCACATACTAGCAATTTCGCTATCAGAACGTTGTTGGTCGGAATTGATAGTAGCTTTTACCCACAGCCAAGTTTTAAACTGAGTTTGGAGAGTGGCAATAATTGCTAAAGGAAACTCTGCCCGAGATAGCAATTCATCAAGCACCTTAATTGCCGCCACTGCTTGACCTTTTAAAAGAGCTTCGGCAAGTTGAAAACAGTTGGCTGTGGTAGCTGGAACGAGGATTTTAGCAGCTTCTTTCGTAATGCGAGCGCCTGCTGCATAAATGGCTAATTTCTCTAGTTCACTGACTCTTCTAGCAGAATCGTTGCCAATCGCTACCGCTAGATAACTGCCAGCATCTCGGGCAATTGAGAGATTCATCTGTTTAGCAGTAGCAGCGATCGCACTTTCAATCAAATCGGTACGCCAAGGAGGAATGAGAGTAAACTCCTTGAGGTTACCAAACTGCAACAAATGCTTGACTACCTTGAGCCGTTTGTCGATAACAGCAGCAGTGAAGACTAAGTGCGTTGTAACAGGTAATTGGGGCAAAATTTGCAGCAATTCTAGCCCCATTTCTCCAAATTGCTTGAAATCGCAATTTTCAACGACAATAAGTTTGTTTCCACCGCCGAAAGGAACTGAAGCAGCAGCAGAGAGGGCTGCATCCAGGGAAGAAGCATCGAAGCGGTGGATGTTGAAATCTCGCCAGAGAGGATGAGTTTGAGTCTTAAACTTTTCAACTTCTCGTTCAATTGCGTAGGTATCATTCCCAATTAGGATGCTAATCATGCTGCTAACTCCTCCTGTTGTTTGACAGTGACAGTAACAGAGCGGCCTAAAGCTTTAGTAACAATCCGCTGCACGGATTCAAGGTGACTCTGAAACTTGTTGGCGTATTTTCTTTCTACTACTAACACACATGAATCAGCAGAAAGTTCGGCAATTTGAGCGCGGTTTAAGAGGCTACGATTGCCTGGTTTCGCTGCTGCTACTACTTGCGCCCAAGTTGTCTCAAAGTCAGGAGAATCTGCCTCTATTTTTTGAGGGGTTTTATCAAATTTGTCGGGCTGATTAGATGGGAAAGTTGCCGGCAATCGCATTTCCTTGGCTACAGGTTTGCTTGACAGCATCAAGTTCAGCAGGCAAACTTCTAACCAGGTAGCCGCATTAGTGCTAGTTCTCAATTGAAATTCTGATTTTTGCAATTGTGTACAAGCCGCATCAATTGTTTCAAAATCGAGATGAAGAGCGAGCGAGCGCAGTTGTGAGTAGCCTACTGGCCCTGCAATTAAATTCTGGCAGTGGCCCGTTGATTTGACAATGAGCAAATCTCTCATTGCTGCTAGCAAGCTGCTGAGAATAAGTTTAGGGGTTTTGCCGCTGTCAATGAGCGTTCTCGAAGATTGCAGTACGCTTAAGGTATCGCCAGAATGAATGGCTTTGAGAAGGGCGATCGACTCTTGCTCGCTGATACTGCCAGATACTTCTGCAACTTGAGTTAGGGTAATCTCTGAGTTTAGCAGTGAAAGCTGAGAAAGTAATTGTAGGGCATCTCTTAACCCCCCGTCACAGGTACGAGCGATCGCCCGCATGGCCTCACTTGCGATCTCAATAGATTCAGTGGAGCTAATTTTGTGCAATTGTCCGATAATAGCATCAACTGACAAGGCTCGGAAGTTAAAAGTTTGGCAGCGGGAGATAATTGTCGGCAGGACTTTATGTGCTTCAGTCGTACAGAGAATAAACACCACATGAGCCGGAGGTTCTTCAAGGCATTTGAGGAGAGCATTTTGAGCGCTGGTACTGAGTTGGTGGCACTCGTCTAAAATCCAGATGCGGTAAGGGCTCATCGCTGGCGCAAAGTTGCTGTGTTGTATTAATTCTCTGGCATCATCCACGCCATTGTGAGAGGCCGCATCGATTTCAGTTACGTCTAAGCTTGAACAGGAGTCAATGGTTTTGCAGCTTGAACATTCTCCGCAAGGAGTGGCGGTTGGCTTTTTGCTATTCAAACAATTGAGGGATTTAGCAAGAATGCGAGCGGTTGAAGTTTTGCCTGTTCCTCTGGGGCCAGTAAATAGGTAAGCTTGAGCAATTTTGTCGGAGGTGATGGCATTGGTCAAGGTTGTTTTGATGGTGTCTTGACCCACTAATTCTTGTAGGTTTTTGGGGCGGTATTTGAGGTGCAGTGGTTGGTACATTTTGAGTCGTTAGAATACTTCTGGTAACTATTCCCCGATAGGGGAGGCATGCCTGAAGTTATGCCATTTCTCAAAAATCTTGCTACAGAATTGTTAGCTTTGTTTGTGGGCTCTGTTTGTCAGGTGCGGCTCTGTGAGATTGTTTGTCTAAATTAGGAATTTTTAATGGCGACACACCCTACGGCTACTATTGCATGAGTCTTGATAATTAGTATTAATATAAGTTGTTGGTGCGACAGTATTGAACACACTTGTAGATAATTTTTATGTTAAAATAGGAATTTAAATTATCCTAATTTATACAGTAATAGGCTCCGAATTGGGGCAGGAGAGGGCATCAAATTTAGATGCCGCTCCCCACCTTTTATTCTTGCGGAGCGATAATGTATTCGCACTCTAAAGCCTCTGTACCCGACGCTGGTATTCCAAACGGTGCAATCAGTATGGGAGCCGTAGGAGTTGCCATTAACATCCGCAAATCCGAACTAGAAACAGCTTTAACTGTATCAATTAAATAGCGGATGTCGCACTTGATCCGAAAGTCACAACCGAATAGTTTGGCATCAACTATCTCAGTACCAGAACTGAGAGTATTATTTAGTGAAATTCGCACTTGTTGACTATCTAAATCGAATTCAAAAATTGCTGTAACATGGGACTTATCGCTGTGAGAAGCTAACCGCTCTAAGGCTTTTAAAAAGCTGAGCTTCTCTACCACAATTTGATGGCTAAGTTCATGCCGATAAGGAGCAATAATCTGGTCGCACTTCGGGTATTTTCCTTCTAATAACTGCGCTGTCAGCCGCCAATTGTTCCACTCAAAAGCAACAAAGTTATTGCTATTGTCAGGCTCAGTCTCATAGTAAATAGCTACTCTGTCAGTGGGATTCAAAGTCCGCTCTAATACCCGGAGTACCTTAGTGGGTACTGTAAATTGCACGTTTCGAGTGTTCAAAATATCGGAATCACTGCTTTCACTGAATCCTACAACCATTGCTATCCGATGTCCGTCTGTTGTCCAAACTCTCAATTGAGAAAGTCCCCTTTCTGCGTCGTGGCTTAGTTGAAAGTTAGCTCCAGTTAAGATACGTTTGGTTTCTTCAGAACTTACAGCAAATAAGCTGGCTTTGAGGACAGCAATTAACACGCTAGCAGGAATGGTCACAAGTTTTTGTTCAAGGCTCTTGATAGCAGGGAATTCGTCCGCAGTTAGCCCACGAATGACGTGCTTGCTCCTTGATGCAGTCAGAGTGGCACTGACTGATGGAACGTCACTTCCTTTGATAATTTCCCAAGAACTCTTTAAGGTAACGCGACTTTTCGGAAATTTTCCGAGAATGTCTGCGAGTATGGTTGCAGGGAGAGTGAGCTTTCCAGATTGATTGATATTAGCTTCAAAACTCGCTTGTATCCCAAATTCCAGGTTATAAGCAGTTAAATGCAATTGTCTAGTTGCGGCATCTGCTTCTATGAGAATATTGGATAAAATGACATGGTTGTTATTGCTATAAATGCTGCTTTTGAGAGTTTGGATGTAATCATTTAATTCTCTGGCATCACAGGCAAATTCAACGATTGAAGGGGAAGGGGAAGGAGAAGGCTCCGGCAATGTCTCATCGTTTGATTTAGCTCCTAAATCAGAAGCATCTGTGGCTGAAACTGGTGTATATTCTGTGGATTTTTCAGAGGGTTCTACTTGTTCTGAAAGTGCTGTTTCCGGTTCAGAAGTTGAAGAACCTTTTGTGATTTTTGTAACAGATTTTTCAGCCTTAGCGGAATTAGTCGCTGTTTCAGGAGATCGTTTTTTCTTGGTTGCTCTCTGTACTACTTTTTGCTGAGGGGGTGTTTCTGTAAGTCTAGATTTTGCCATAATTAGTTGTGTGTCAGAAGTTCGATTTGCCGCTGCGGTAGCAGCACTCGCGAGCGGTGGCTGAAAAAAGAGAGTCGAAGTGTGGAAAGAGTGGAACCAATATGGTTGAGAGCAGGTGGATTATTGTAATTATTTTTTAACAATTAAAGGTAATAATCAACCTTTATTTTAGGATGATAAATTTGAGCTTGTTGATTAATAAAATCGTAATCTAAGTAGCAGTTTTTGGGAGTGCATCTTGTCGAAAAAAAGAGAGCGAAGCATTCCGGCATATAAGTTATTGGTGAACGTCTTATATTTACGGAGGTCATGCTTCGCCCTACTGATATATTATTCTAAGTGAGATGTCGCCTTTTTCACAAACCGATTTATTGCTATTTTCTCCCTACTTTCTACTGCCTATCATCAAAAGTTACTTGAACCAGATTTAGTTAAGTATCCTAATGCAAGTTGAACTCGGGATGAAATTGGAGGAACAAATAGTATCCGTTGGCGGCAGCGACTCGTTCCGACATACAAGAGGCGGTGGTATTCTTTAAGTTTCTGTTTGCTGCTCATTTCTTTTCCCACCAATAGCCGAGTCAAAATGTCATTAATGTCCAAACCCACTTCATCAAAAGTGCTGCCTTGAGAATTGTGAATAGTCAGGGCAAAGCAATTGTCAATTTCGGCAAATATGTCGTCCTTAAACCAATAATACTTGCGCCATAAAAATCCGCTGCGCTTGGCACTCTTGAGTTTTTCCTTAAGTTCAGCCTGGTAGCGTTTATTTTCGGATTCATGCAGCACAAAGATTTGCCGAAATAAACCGTCATCGGTCACAATCTTTAAAAGCCATACTCGATAGCCGTAGTGTTGGCTCGTTTCAACTTCTTTAATGGTAAATTCAGTTGAAGTGGGCAAAATAACGGTCTTACCATCAGGGGCCATGATTGGTTTCTTAGTAATCAGCCTTTCTCCCGGTATGAATCTGGGGGCTGTTTGACCGTAAACTTGTTCTCGGAGGGCCTGATTGTAATAGTTGACTTGCTTGTTTGTCCAGCACAGAATCCGAAAGCAGTCAGGGTTGGAAGTGAATTCGCGCTTGATGGTTTTGAGGGCGTATTGCAGGAGTGTTTCTGGCTTAACTTTGAATGCACCGTTAGATTTGTTCCCTTGAGTGTAGGTAGAATGTGGCAAGAACATATCGGTTTTATTCTTGACACAAGAACGGCATTCGGTGATGAAGTCGAGGACGGGACTTTCTCCAGCTTGCCTGACAACTTCGGTTAGCATAGTTTTATTGGTAATGCTGAAGACAGGCGAGCGTTTTTCTCCGACGGGGTTAAGCTGAGCTGGGTCGCCCATGAGAATTAATTTGCGGTGGTTGAACAGGGTACGTTCAAATCTACGCTCAATCCAAGACCATAATTGAGTTCCAACCATCGAACATTCGTCAAGAAAAATGATATCGTAGAGGTGGAGGTAACAACAGCTTGTCTGTTCTAAGACTTTCTCTTGTTCTTTGCGAACTATGCCTAAGCCTAAAAGTTGGTGTATTGTCAGAAAGTCTACTCCGAAAATACCTTGAGAGGCTGCCATTTTTCTGAGAATACCGACGGCTTTGTTAGTAGGTGCAGTGAGGACAATGCGCTTGCTTTGAGCCAAGAGTTCTTTGATTAGAAGAAAAATAAGTGTGCTTTTTCCTGTGCCTGCATAACCGCAGAGCAAAAAGAATGACTCAGTGCTGCTTGCAAATGTTCTCAATTTGTCGAGTGTTTGCTGCTGTTGTGGTTTGAGAGTGAAGGGAATTTGTTTAAATTCCTGCGGTCGTTCTAGTAAGGTTTGAATCATTATTAGTGCTAGATAATAACTCTATCGCCTCCCTAATAAGCGTTAGCTTGAGTGCAAGACTGTTTCACGAAGCAGGTTAAATCAACAAAAAAAAGGCGATAGCGCTCTGGTACACTAGAGGGCGATCGCTGATTTATTTGTTGATTAATAATATGAACAGTGGTTGTTGGTTTTTAAACAATAACAACTTTGGTCTTCTTAACTCGCTTGATATTAGCTACTGTTCCTTTGCTTTGTCCGTCCCAGATGGCTAGTCCGTAATCACAATGCGAACACATTTGGATGTCGCGAGCGCTATAGTTTCCGGGAATGCCAATGGTGGGATAACCAAAAGTATTCCTAGGTTTGCCATTGCCGCTAAATAAGGCATAGTAAACCAAGACTTTCTGGTAATTCTTAGACTGCAAATACTGCTGAACTAAGCTATCAATACCAGAAGCATCACCGACTATAACTTCAAATCCTAGTTCAATGATGCGATTGAGAGATGCGATTGCTCCTAAAGGCAATTCATTAATGGAACGACTACCGGAAATCATTACTGTTTTGTTCATGCGATCCTGGAATTGTAGGGTCAAGGGTGAATTGAATAGCACTCAAACTCAAAGATTGTTCCTTGAGTTGATATTTACGACTAGAAAAAATCAACATTTTATGCCATTAGGCAATTTATATTTTGGATTAGTAACAGAGTTGTTTATCGCATTTACACTGTCATAAACTAGCCAATTATATTTGATTTCCCATTTGTTCCATCATCTTGGCATCTTTTCTAAATCAAATTCAGCAACTTTTCGGAGAGTTTCTAAGCGCTTACTTAAAGTTTTATGCCGGGGAGATTCTACAGCGTATTCGTATTTAGAGCCTGTATGTTGAATATCTGGAACTTGGCAATCAATTAAGTTGCTAAGGTAGCCGACTAGCTTTTTGACAGGTATTAGCCAAGCCTTAGCTAACGCTTTAGTACGGAACCCAATCCAAGCTCTAAAGTAGGAGCCGTCTTCGCTAATCTGATAAGCCACATTGGGGGATAATTTAACAATAGATTCGATACGAGCTATACCCAAACCTTTGAGTTCGGTCAAACTGTAATTTTGGATTTCTCCGCTGTTCCACTCGATTTGGAATGGACGTAGATTTTCAACGTTCAAGCGTTGGACTGTCCCCCTTTGTTGAACTCCTTCTCGGCATTTTAAAATGTAATCTCCCTCTTTAAATCCGTATAATCCTTGTTTCTTGGCTAGGTTTTCTAGGTGCTGCTTCCAGGTTTCTTCCCAAGCTATGTTAAAGTCGAGAAGTTCGTAATTTTCTTCGCTCAATTGTCGAGCCAGTTTTTCTTTGAATTGCTGTTTTTGAATTGGCATAGCGAATTCTAAGAAGTTGTCGGGTATTTCGAGAGCTAAATACGTCTTAGCTCGGATTTTGAGGTCAGCAACAGACAAACTGCGAGCGACTTTTAACTGCTGAGGTGCAGGAATATCTATGGTACAACTTGTCGGGAAGCCTGGAAACAAGTTAATGGGAAAGAGATAAGATTGGTCGAGAGTCGAGATGAAAATGTGGTGTTCAGTCAGCGATTCTACTTGGAAAATAGTTGTGTTACTGAATTGTACCTGTTGCGAATTAGCAAGTACGATGGTTGTGCAAGCTGGAAGTTCTCCAGTAGTTTTTTGAGGAATAAACTGAGGCACAAGGGAGATTTTGAGGACACGAATTTCATCAAGTGTATAATTCCAAGAAAAGCTGTCTTCGCTGTTACTAGCATCCCAGGTAATTCTTACAGGTCGATCGGTTTGATTTAGAGAAGTGACAGTACCGTAATGCTTACCAGTTTTGATGATATCGCCTACTTTAAAGGGAAGTTGATCGGAAGGATGCGGAGTGAGAAAAGGGAAAATTACCGCTACCACTTCTTTAACTTCACTGGGGGGAGTGTTGTCAGATTTAGAGCAAATATTTGAGAGACCGATTAAAGCGGTGTTAGAGTCCATAACCTTTGAGAAGTTAATTTTTTTTCAACTTCTCCCGTTAGGGGGTATCTTCTCGAACAGAAGCCTAAAACTTTCTAGTTTTCGCTAGCATCTTTGGTGCATATAAAGCAAATTTAGGCTTTATTTAGGCTTTAAATTTGTTTAAGTCCCGCTAGATATATCGCCATGCTGTCAAGATCACGATATGGAAAACTAAGCGAGCAAAGATGCCCACTTCTGAAAAAATTGCTGCCGCCATAGAGACGATAGACCACTTGGTAGCTTGGCTACAAGATACCGGACTGAGTGCGTCCGCGATCGCCCAGTTTAAATTCAACTCGCTGGCCTCTATGTACCCAGAACTCAAAGGGGTAGCAGAGACGGCAAAACAACTGATTGGTGCAGCTTCCCCTTTGACAGAAGTTGGGATGACAGTAACGGAACTAGCAGCAATACTCACAGATAACTTAGAGTGCAAAATCAAGCCAGATTTAGTCAACAAAGCTCTAGTTTCATTGGGGTATCAAGAGCGTAATGAAGCCAAGCGAATTTGGATACTGACACAAGCCGGCTCAGCTCATGGTATTTCCTTGCTGGCTACTTCAACAACAAACAAATGGAGTGGTTCTCAAATAAAGTGGTATCGCTCTCTAATTCCCATCTTAGAAGAATACTTAACAAATACAGGAATTTTAGAGAATGGCAGCAGTAGCGATCTCACTGCAATACAAGATACAGAACACTCTGAAATTTCCGAAAAAAGCCTTGCATCAATTACTCAAAATGGTAACTCTCCTAGTATTGACTACTCTCAGGGCTGAAGCACCTGAGTTTCCCGCGTATCGTGAGGCTCTATGAAAAGAAAGCAACTTGGACAGTGCCTGAGCGAGTCAAGGTCTGGGAAATTACAGTCAATCCTAGTCAGATTGAGCTGATTCAATCCTTTGCCGACGATGCCTACACGAAACGCTACAACTCAACACAGTATTAAACCAAAAAAAATCTTAATAAAGTTAGCAAAATAAAGGGAAGGGGAAGGGGAGGGTAAAGGTGTATTGTTCAACCTTTACCCTCCCCTCTACTCTCTCAGATTTTTCAGATGGGTATGAGGGCTATGTCCTTGATTTTATCAAGCTTTTGACGGGGTTGTTATCCCGTTAGGTGTAGCTAACCAGGATTTGTATCAAGTACAACTAAACTTTATGAGAGATGAACAACTGATAAATTCTGAGCGCATAGAACCAGATTTAAGGTTAAGGAAAGTGGCAAAATTACGCAAGTCCTTTGTCAAACTGAGGCGGAATAGATAGTCAGTAACGATTGAGGCAATTGTTTGATTAATTGTGAGACTCTGAGCGTTAAGATTAGCCAACTCAGCACAAGATAAATGGGTATTTCCCAATTCTTCAGGTCGCAATTCTATCAAATTGGGGCATTGTAAAACAGGAGAGGGAAGCGCTCCCATAATGCCTGTTTTCTTGAACTTATCCAGGTGCGGAGTTAGCTCTTCAAGGCTATTATGGCTGCCCAGTAGAATTTGACCGCTATCAAAGTTATTGCCAGCATCAAGATACCAGATTCTAGGAATCTCAGCGTGGCGGTTATTCTCTAGCGTTTTGCCCAAGGAACGGCGAGCAGCACTATTGTCAACGCAGCCAATGATAATTACCAAATCATTCCAGTATGATTTTACCAATTTGGGGTCAAAATAGTCAGGAATTGCACTAATTTCTAGCCCCCAGGTAAGATTGTAACGCAAGGCAAGAGTAGTGGCTTTATTCAGTCCAAGTTCAGATTGACAAAATCTCTGCCTCCCCAAATTTTTCCCTTCCACAATATCGGGATCTACAAAGGTAATATTGACATTTTTCCCAACTTGTTTGAAAACGTAAGCTAATCGTGCTAAACTTTCAGCTACATAAGAGCCAGTGCCGCCACAGCCAACGAGCCATAAGTGAAGGTGAGAGTAATCTTTGAGAAGGAGAGGTGTGGAATTTGCGTACTCAAAGTCGAGGTTTAAGGGAGTTTTGGTAAGCATCAGTGATAAAATGTGGATCTTCAAATACAGAATTAGCTTTAATTAAGCTATAGTGTCCGAAAATTCCGATTCTCACTAAAATCTCAGGAGTCAAGGTATTAACTTTACCCAAGACTGCATAGAGGCGAAAACCCCGCTCATCAGCATCATCTGTGCTGCTAAAGAAAGCAGGCAATTCTGCGTGAGAGTGGCACTCAATTAAAGCAGTTGAGTAGGATGAATTGTCAAAAGGCTGGCAGCTCGTTCGTGTAGTCAATTGGACTGGAATTGTCAGTTGCCATTGATTACTACTGTCAAGGGATAGGTGAAATAAAATCTCTGTGAGATTGCCACTGCTATCTTTGGTGAATACAGCTTTTGTCAATATAGAAAGTAGCAGTTCTGATGGTACTAAACGAGTCTCAAGGTGCAAGTATGGTTCTATAGGTGGCAACCCTTTGATAGTATTGGGCGTTGAATTTGCAACAGGAATCATGGCCTCTAGTCCGGGGCGAACTGAACGCACAAACACGCCGTTAGAGGCTGTAACGTATTCGCAGAATACCCCAGTAGCAATGGGAGGCAAGGGAATAGAGGCATGAATGTGGTTAAAAAGTTTTAGCATTAACTTAAACTTTGTGTTGAACAATAAATATTGAGTGCAGTCCCTACATAGAAGTTTTGATTTAGGTAGGGTTAGCAATCAATAGGAGGTGTTGCACTAAAGAGTCAATTGAAGGACTGTACCTCACTTCAACTAAATCTTTAACAGGATAGGTACGCCTTTTTCTCAAGGCTAAACTTTTCAGATGTTCTCTGACATCTTGGGGAAACTTTCGGCTTTTTTGGCTTGATAAGTCAGCATTGAAAGGAGTGGTTATGAAGCTCTGCCAAGCAATATCAATGGTTTGAGTTGAAGCAACAGGTGGAGTATTTTTACCCCAGCAAATTAAACCGTTTGGATGGATGTTTGGTAAAGGAGTGTGGTAAGCTTTCGACTCTGGGTTGAAAGTAGCAAAATCAGTTGCAAATACCCAATATTGAGTGTTTTGTCCTACAAATACCAAGGCAGTTAGTGGAATAGTAATGGGTTTACTCTCATCAAATTGGAGGTTATATTGGGCAGGAGATATGAATTTTACTACCCAATTTCCTTGAGAGTTAGTTCCCCACCTTATGACTCCTGGGGGCATCCAATCCGTATCAATCGGCTCGTGAGAAAATGCAGTTCTCAAACTGACAGAGGAGAGTAGTTTGTAGTGTTCCTTTGTTCCTTCTCGATAATGGAACAGATATTGTTCTTTGATGAACAGTAATTCAGCATCAATTTCTGCTAGCTGTCGGGGAGCTGTTTGCAGAATTTCACGAAAGACTTCTCCTGACAAATGTTGCATAATAACTTGAAATCGATAGAGGTTATGGAGCTAACCCGATAGGTAAGGTTAGCTCATGCTTGAAAATTAATATTCGTTCGACTGCATTAGGGTAGCAACTCTCCAAGTTTTGTCGGGGTCTTCTGGACATTGTGAACTAACTTCCTGATTTTCCAGCCATGCTTTCCTGTCAAAATAATCAATTTTGAAAAAATAGCTTTTACTGTCAAGTTGAATGCTAAGAAAATCTCGTTCTCCGTAGGGGTTGTTGCCAGCTTCAAAGGTGTTAAAATCTCTTAAGCTGTTCAGCATCTAAAACGCATATTGTATAGTATAATATGAGGATATTTATAAAAAGTCAATGCCTACTAAAAACTTCCTCAGTTCCGAGACAAAGGAAACTCTGCAACAAGCATTAAAAGAGCATGAACATCCAGACATTCGGCAAAGAGCTTTAATTTTTTTGTTACTAAATAACGGAAATACACAAGCTCAAACTGCTGAATTAATTGGATGTTCTCTAAGAAAAGTCGCTTACTGGAGCATTCAGGGCGACCCTGATAATTTAGATAGTTTTAAAGATGAGAGAATGAAGGGTAACTACCGAAAAGCTACAGAAGAATACATTAATTTACTTTTAGAGACAATTGAACTAGAGCCGGAACAATGTGGCTATGAATTCGGGAGATGGACGACAGCCAGACTGGCAATATATCTAGGAGAGAAGACAGGAATCGAGTTGAGTAGTACCCAAGTAAGGAGGATTTTAAAATCAAAAAAGTATGTTTACCTCTGGGCTAAATATAGCTTAGAGTCTAAGCAAGATACCGTACAGAGGAGTTTATTTAAAGATAAATTAGCTGAGTATCTAAGAATAGCCAAAGAATCTCCAGCTCTTCTACAGGTATGGTTTTGGGATGAGAGTGGATTTAGTTTAAGAGTAATTAGAAGGAAAAACTGGTGTAAAAAAGGGACTCGAAGAAAGAAAAAAGGAGACCGAAGAAAGGGTCGTATTAATGTCATGGGTGGAGTGAGGTATTCAGACAAGAAAAGATGGGTAGATTTTATTCCATCTGGAAATTCTGCTAATTTTTATGCAGTGCTGAAAAATTTTTATGGAGATTTAAGAGAAGAGTGGATATTGCAAGGGAATTTAGCGGAAGATTTTCAAGATAAAGGCTGTAAGTTTGTCATTATTTTGGACAATGCTAGTTTTCATAAAAAAGCAGAGATTTTGCAGAAAATAGCAGCAGAGATGCCTAATCTAATCATAGAGTTTCTGCCCAAGTATAGCCCGGACTACAACTTAGTTGAATTGGTATGGCATTCGGCTAAGGAATATGTTGCTAATAGATTATTTGAATCCATTGAAAAACTAGAATCACTGTTAAATAAATTATTAAATGAAGGAGAATTAATTATAAAATGGAACCGAAAAGTAAAAAATAAAGGTAACTTAGTTAATGCAGTTTAGATGTTTGACAGCTTAGTAATTGCAGTAACTTTTGTTGCTGTTCGGGAAGAAGAGCTTTTACAGCTTGAGTAATCCGAATTTCACCAATTTTGGTATCTCCTTGACGTAATTGGTCATTAAGACGTGCAATTCTTTCGGCTGTTGTTAGAGTTTCAGTCATAATTAAGGCCTCAATTTCCAACAACTACAACCGCACTAGCGGTTGCTGGTTCACTCGTAATTATTCGGATTCAGGGGTAATTCAAATTGACAAGGTGCTTTTGTTCCAGAGTTCAAGAATTTGCTGAAAATGTCGATGGCGGTCAGTAGCAAGCCAGTCAATGACCTGTTGAGCCTGGGTTATTAATTCTTTAGCACTTTGCCATTGTTCTGATAAAAATATCAAGTTTTCGACTGTCCATTCTCCAAATTGATACTCGTGTTGAGCGCAGCCGTCAAGCCAAATATTACCCGTTGAGTAATTGAGGAAACTCAGTACAATTGGCATCCCTTTTACGGGAAATTCAGCCAGAGAGCAAAACTGTTGGAATTGCTGATGATTGATCCTATCTGGTGGTAGAATCTGAGAAAATGAAACTTCAAATTCTTGTTCATACCAATCTTTCATCTCATTTTCAGTTAGCCAATTTAGTCCTTCAGAACTTAGAGAAAGCAGGATTTGCCATTCAGGAGCTAAGGAATCAATATCTTCATAGCTCAACCAATCCAACCCCCAAGACTCAATCAGGAGTTGGTCGAGGCGTTCTTCTTGTGCTATTTCTAATTGCCAGGGGCTGATCGGGATAAGTTCTGTTTCGTCAAGAAGACGGAAGAATTCTAATTCGCGGGGGCTATGATTATCAGGAGTATCCGAGTAAATAGAACTGGTACTGGTAGCAAATTCAGTTGAAAAAAAGTGCTGGTAAAGATTGAGAAGTTGAGCGCTATTGAGCGTTTGTCTGAGAAATTCAATCGCTTCAAGTGGCTTAGTTACTGGGTAGGAGTGTCGCAAAGCGGCAATGGCTTGCGACACAGACAAAATAGTTGCAGGCATTAAAAATTAAGAGGAATTTGGAGACAAGCAATAGCTGGCGCAAGTTGGAGTTTTTTGAGAGTGTCTCTAAATCGCTGTAGTTCTTGCTCACCCAGAGCGATCGCGTCAGAGAGTTCTTGAGCCCGACTTGCCAAGGTTAGCGGAGTAACACAACCGCTGATAGAGTCGCATTGCAGAGCCCAAGTGAGTTGGACAGCTTGATTCGGTTCTTCCGGTGCGGAGACAAGTGAGGGGAGTGGGGAATGGGGAGTGAGCAGTACGCATAGTTCTTTTTTCCAATCTTCTTCTACACCCTTTGTCTTGGCTTGTTTGATGATTTTAATGGGTTGACCTGTTTTTCGTTCAATTGTAGCGGAGCTTAATTCAGGGAAGTAAGGAAGTAGGACTTCTAGCAATTTTTCATCATTTGCAGTAATTTCGTTGGGCAGTTCGATTTGCCTGCCTTCATATTCTATTAGACTCATTGTTACCTCTTTAAAACAGGGGGATTTGTACTCCAGCTTCACCTTTGTTGACGGGGTGGTTAGCAGGATTTTGAAGATTTGGTTTGGCTTTTTTCCGGGGTTGACCAACAGAAGAACGAATTTGAGCGCTCACTTTTCGGTTAGGTAGGTTAGAGGCTAACCGCTGGAGCAATTCTTGTAAATGGTTTGGCCAAGCTCCAATCGAGTTTTCTCTAACTTGTACTAATAGTGGTAAGTCGTCATGGCTCGTTGCTGTAATTTCTACGATTCGCCCTTCTGGATGCCCATCGTCTGGTCGCATAACAATGTGGATTTTGATTGTACAAAAATTGAATTCATAAGGTTCTGATTCTCCTTCATCAAGTAAGTCAGGACTCTGTGAAGTGTTCTCAGTTTTGTTGATGGTTTCACCCACTTTTTGAGTAGCTGAAAGTGGAATATCCTCTCCAGTTGGTTCGGAATTTGGTTCTATTTGGGTCATGGCTGGATTCGCAGTACAAGCAAGTGCAGCTTATTCTCAAAAATTGCCGCGATCGCGGCCTTGCTTTTAACGATCTATTTTTTGTAAAGTTTTAACGGTAAGCGTGTTTCCCAAGAAATTTCTTAATTAATTCCCATTAATTATCTGTCCGACAAGATGCGGTCGCACTTGTCTCTATTGATTCTTTGATTGTAATTGCTCAACCCCCTTGACAAGAAGACGAGATAGACATTAGATAAAGGAATGGAAAAACTACCCGGCTTAAAGCAACTATTGAACGAGGCAAAAGAAGCCTTGATAGTAGAGCTATGGCAAGAAATCCAAAAACTCAGCGCAACATTAGCCACCTACGAACCTTGCGCCAGAGCCATCTCCCAAAAAAACTCTTCAAAATTCCGAAGTATTGATAGAGAAGGAATATCTATTGCGCTCGCAAGCTATATTACTATTAGCCACATCTACGATTGCACAGCTATCAATCAGAGCATATTTACTTATGCAATTGTAACTATCCGTACAAATGCGATCGCTCTAGAGCGTCAATCAATACTATGATAAAAAGTTGTAGTTAGTAGAGAATCAGTAAAATATATAAAAAATTCTCCCAGCTATCAGTAGGTTCTGTCGCTGGGAGAAATCGCTGGAAAGTCGGTTTATTCAACTAACGCAGGTATCTCGATTAATTCGATTTCAAACCTTCGCTGCATTCGCCGTTATTCTTTAGGCACAGTAGGCTTTGGTTGCATGTCAAAAATAATCACAAATGTGCGCGTTTTCACTAATCGCTGCAAAACCCGTAGATGATCATCTGCATCGTTTCTCTTACGAAATCGTGCCACAATAACACGCTGACAATTAGGAAGCAGGCTAATGATACACCACGGGTGCAATTTTTCAGAGTAGGTCATTTTAGTACCTCAGCAGTAAAAGTAACAGATTGTGCTCTTGTTTCATTGCTTGCCAAGACAGTAATTGAATAATCTTGTCAAAGACAGGTCACGGTGACATTGATATTTGATGAGGTTTGTGCTAAGACAAGCTCAAATTATCTTTTGATGCTGAAAAAGCTTGGTGTATGTATAGCAGCCACCAAAACTGTTGGAACAAGTCAGCAGTATATGATTGCGACAACGTATACAGTCGTTGCCCTGAACAGTCTTTCCGTTATACCCGCCACTATTAATCCAGGCTATTCTCTTCGCAAGGCGGACACAGGAAAGCCACCAATGTCTCTGGAATTTCCTCAAAGTGTTCCAGCAGAAAATCCATTAAAGCCAAATGACGCAAATCGACAGCAGTAGGAAATCTGCGATTTTTCCCCTTTCTAAACCAACCCCGCACTGTAGAATCAGAACGAGAACAAATAAAAGCAATTTCCTCATAACTCACTCCCCACTTTGCATAAAACTGCCTCGGTGTCATTCCGAATTGGCATTGACTGTAAACTGCAATCAAATTGCGTTCTCTATCGGTCAGATTCTGCTGCTTTTTTATCATCCTCAAACTTCTCCAAATCTTCCTCCCAGGCAGTATCAAACTGACACCACGTTGCACTTTTGGAATCAGGAGTAAGGCAAATTATGTAGCACCACATCCAACAGCATTGACACTGTTCGTAATTGTAAAATTTGCCGATAACCATTCCTCTGTCAGCTTCTTCGCTAACACCCGTCCAGCGCACCATCTCGCCGCACTTAAAGCGCGGGAGATGAATTTTGGCAAAGTTTACAGGAAATTCAATTGCAGGCGGCATATCCTTCAACTGTTTTAGTGGCAGGGTCGAAATCAAATCTCGCTTTCCTTTTGAGATTGACATGAGTTCTTAACTGTGCATCGACTGCAACAGATTTGTTTTGATAGGTTTTTATGCCAATTTCTTGATAAAGAAATTGCAGCGCGATATTTCCTTAAATCAATCAATTGGAATCTATATTTGACGAACTATTCTCAAAGCCCAACTCGGGCTAGGCTATCAGTTTTTTGAGATACCCCCCAATCGCGTTGATGTCAAGTCCGGTTGCAGCCGACTTGTATAGTAAAGGTGTAGTTGCTTTCGTCAGCGAGGTGCGATGATGGACAAACGTCTCCAAATCGAACCACACCGGGAAGTAGAAGGGTTATTGGAGAATATTGATGACTTGTTCTTCAGGCTCTAACTGGCCGCAAAAAAGGTTGCAGGTAGAATCAAACAATAGTATAATTAGATTAGTGAATAATAATTTTATTGGTAGCGCGGTGTTATGAACGCCCAAAAACCTGTTACTTTCAGAGACCTCATAGACGCGATCGCCACCTTACCGATTATCAACTTTTCCGAGAATTCGAGTCAGTTGAATAGCAATAAGCGGGAAGTGAGTTGCAATAAGCGCCTCCGATTGCCCAGAAAGCGATTGAGCCGGATTTGGTTAGCCATCAAAGAATAGAAGCCAGTTAGCCTACTTGACGTAAACCCCCTTTCGTCCAATAATGAAGGAATTTACGCTAAGAGGGCTGCGCCGTGAAGGTTCAAGGGAATGGGCGCGCTAAGATTTTGACGCCCGCAGAAATTGACCGACTGTTTGACCGGGGTTTTATTACAGCAAGGGACAGGCTTTTGTTTGCTGTAACTTTTTACTGCGCCTGCCGCATTTCAGAGGCGTTAGCTTTAACAACTCACGACATTGTTGGGGGGTCAGTCACGTTGCGGAAAGCGACGACAAAGGGGAAATCAGCAACGCGAACGCTGCCGCTCCATCCTATGCTGGCTAAGTATTTAAAGGCTTACAATCCAGATGTAGGTTTTTTGTTTCCGGGGCGAGACAATACGAAGCCTTTGACTCGCGCCGCATCGGATGTGATTTTTAAAGAAGCTTGCAAGCGGGTAAGAATTAAGGGGGCTTCAACACATTCGATGCGGCGGACGGCGCTGACTAATTTGAGCAATGCGGGGGTGCCGCTGCGGGTGATTATGGAGATTTCGGGACACAAAAATTTGTCGAGTCTCCAGCGCTATTTGGAGGTACAGCCGGAACAGCTTGTCAAGGCGATTGGACTTTTGAAGTAAGGCGACAGAGCTCAATATTTTCCTGTCCTTCAATATTACCGGAGTTTATAGATATTCCGAAACCGACAGCATTCAGCCTCAAACAGCAACTTAACCGTTCCCGTTCCGCTATTGCGCCCTTTCAATCCAATAATTTCAGCGATTCCCCGATCGGGAGAATCAGGATTGTAATAATCGTCCCTGTAAACTCCAAGCACAACATCCGCATCCTGTTCAATTCCACCAGAGCCACGCAAATCCGATAAACTTGGACGCTTGTTCGTGCGAGTCTCTACCCCCCGATTGAGCTGAGAAAGCAGCACAACCGGCGCGTCAACCTCGCGAGCCAAAATCTTCATCTGCCGCGTAATTTCGCTAATTTTATTGACAACATTTTCATCCGCCGAATTCACCATCAATTGCAAGTAATCAATAATTACCAAACCCAATGGGCCGCGCTCACAAACAAACTCCCTAACTCTGGAACGAATCTCCAAGGGAGACGGTTCCAAACTTTCGTCTATCCAAAAATCAGCATCGCTAACTTTCCCTAAAGCCGAAGCTAGGACTTCGTACTTACCAGCTAGGTTAACTTTCCTGATATCTTTCACCGACACCCCACTCTCAAGTGCCATTAGTCGTGCTGCCAAGTCCCGACCTGGCATTTCCATCGAAAACATCAAAACTCGACCGTTCGTGGAAAGGGAAGCAATGTTGTAGCCAAGGGCACAAGCCAAAGCTGTTTTGCCGCTGCCGGGGCGACCTCCTATGACAATCAATTCACCTCGGTAAAATCCCCCTCCCAAGAGGTCGTCGAGGTCGTAAAACCCTGTGCTGATTCCAGGAAAGTAGTTAGCAGTCTCCAAGCGCTCTTCCTCAATTTCATCTAGATATCGCCAAAGCTCTCCGCAGTATTCGGAGAGAGGTCGAATAGCTTTTTGTCGCTCTTCTCTGTACTTATTGAGGGCAAAAATCTTTTCCTCGGCTTTATTTAGTATCGCATCCAATTCGGTGGAAGTCTCGTAGCCAAGCTGCACGATGTCATTGCCAACTTTGATGAGTTCGCGCCGGACAAACTTGTCCATGACTAGCAAGGCATACTGGTCGATATTGACGGCTGAAACAGTTCGGTCTACCAGCATTACCAGTTTGATTTGACCTCCTACTACTTCCAGCAGGTTGTGGTCGTCGAGGAAGGTGGTGATGTTCATCAAATCTGTGGGCTGGTCTAGAGAATGCAGCACCAAAGCGGCCCGATAAATATGTTGGTGGACTGTAATTGCCAATGCTTCGGGACGCAGAATATTTGCGATTCTTTTAATGGCTATTGGATCGATCAGAATTCCGCCTAAAATTGCTTCCTCTGCATCAATATTGCTCGGAATAATTTTGTCAACTAAACTGACTGCCATGTCTGGTATTCTCCTTTGATCTTGTTGCTAATTCAACTGTGCGAAAAGTTGTCTAAAAGATGAAAAGCTGTCTAAATGGGTTGGACGATAACTGTTTTCACAGCTAAGCTAAATAGCTAAGTAGTAGACAATTTGTTCACAATTTGTTTTGCTTGCTGAGGAAATCGCTGTATCCACTGCAAGTAAATTTGCTGCTGAATACCTAGCGCTGCGAAAGCTTCTTCGCCTAGTTCTTGGAACTGTTCGGATAACTTTCGGTGAGTTGTTAATGGCATATACTGAGGGTCAATATAATCCTCAGTTATTCTTGTTGTCTGTGCAGAAGGAGAATTTTTTGGAGTTGGAGAAGAGCCTGCTGAAGCTGGAGACGAAACAACATTTGTTGGGTTCGAGTTTGGAAAACCATTAGTTTTTCCCCACCAACGACCGCGCAAACAGTCAACAATCCATCCTGAAGGGTTAGATATTTGCTTTGTTTGGCTTCTGATTTGCAGCAGGTTTATGGCTGCTTGAATTTCTTCTAAGTTGTACTGGAGGACGCAAACTCTCAATTCGGGATTCATCCCTCCTGTGGCTTGCATAACTATCTCGACAATCTGAGTCGCATCGGGGTTTGTAATTGCAACCGCTTCAGAGTTAGCAATCGCAACTACTTCGGCAATTTTAGTCGTTTCGGAATTGACAATTGCAACCGCTTCGATAATTTCAGTTACATCAGGATTGGAAATTGCAACCGCTTCGGAATTGGCAATTGCAACCACTTTGACAATTTCAGTTGCTTCGGAGTTAGCAATCGCAACCGCTTCGGCAATTTCAGTTACATCAGGGTTGGCAATTGCAATCGCTTCATAATTGGCAATTGCAACCACTTCGGCAATTTCAGTTGCTTTGGAATTGGCAATTACAACTGTTTCGACAATTTTAGCGACTTGAGGATTAACGAACGAAGATGTTTCGAGATTTAACCGGACAGCTTTGTTGGTTATTGTTGGTTCGGCGCCAGAGATTCTTTGATGGTCGAGGCTGTCGAGTTTTGTGGGTAGTTTTTGCGGGGGTTCAGAGGTTAAACCTGTTTGTTCTGAACTGCAAGGTATTGTCGCATCATCGATCGCTTGAATTTTATCTGAATTAGTATTCAGATATTCAGCGGTTGGGGCGGAATATTTATCCTCAGTTAGAATTTTTAGTCTTTGTTGTGAATTTTTATTTGACTGACTGTCTTTGGTCTGGATTTGAGTAGCAGGTTTTGGTTCTACATTTTTTGGTTTTACATTTGTCTTGGCTAAATTTTCTCTTTCTTCAAAAAAACTTAAAAAAACAGCAGCAACATTTTCAGTGCTTTGCTGTCCTTTCTTATCCTCTGTAAAGAGTACGGCGCCATCAGGGTTTGAACCCTCTATTTGCTCAATTTTTGACTGTTGACGTTGATTTTTTGATGAGTTGCTCAGTTTTTGGAATTTTGAGTGGGTATGAGTGAAGGGGCGAACGTCGCCCAGGTGCTGCACTGCTATGCGAAAAATGCCGCGTCCGTAGTTTTTCAGGATTTTGACCAAACCGAGTTTTTCGAGCTGTCTGAGGGCTGTCCGCCTGGTGTTGGGGCTGTAGGGCTTGCCATTGCGGACTCTTGTGGCTCGTTTTTCGCCCAAGGGGATGTCATAGATGTCGATTTCCTCTGGTTTGCCGCCGATGCAGGTTCTGTACAGGTAGAGGGCGAGTTTGATGGCGCTGGGGGTAGCGCCTTCGAGTACGTCGGCCAGGGCTTCGTAAATTGAGGCATATCTGGTGAGTGGTGGTTTGTGCCAGGTAGTTGTATCTGCAACCATTTTTTGTTCGCGGTAAAAATGAGCGTGTCACTTTTAGCGGCTGTGGTAGCTACTAGAAGCGTGCGAGAGGGGTTGTTATGGATTTGGTCGGATTTGGTCGCGGGGTATCCGCTCGTGCTTGCAGCAGGAAGGCGAGATGCGCTCCATCGCGCTGCATTGGCGATCGATCGTCGAGCCCGTGCGATTATTTTTTCCATCCTGCCAGGTCGATCGTCGCGGGATGTGGTGGCGGATCAGTCTTGTCAGACTTATAAGAGTTGTAATCAAAAGCTGAAACTTATATATAGCAAGAGTTTCAAAAAATCATAATCCTGGGATGTGGATAAGATTATCCTGGGATGTGGATAAAATTGTCCTGGGATGTGGATGTTTTTGTAATCAAGCTTAAACCCATATACTGTAAGGGTTCAAGCTCGATTTTTTAAGTTTTTTTTATGATTACACGGCTGCTGTCAGCTTGATTACGGCAACTAGCCCTTTAGGCTCGCTGGATCTCGCTAATTCTGAAAATAGGAGTATTTGAATGCGTTCACCTGCATAGCTATCCGCGAGATACCGGACAAAACTGGACAACCAGCTCAAACCAGTAAAGATACAGCCCGGTAAAGTCTGGACTGAGGTTGCGTTAAGAAAGTCATGGCACCCGCAAGATACGCAGCCAGCCCCAGGCTCTGTCGCTGCGATCGCTCAAATTGAATAACAACTTGAATAACCAATCTTTTATTGATCGGGCGTAAAAAATTTTTGCTTGCTGTTGATTAGTAAGGCTTTTGCTGGGTAACATCAAAATTCTCTAACGTGCCTAAAATCGACACAGCGCAAGGTCAAAGTTTTTTATCTGCTTGAAGTCACGATCGTAGGATAAAAAACACTAACCCAATCTATGAGCAGCTTTGGGTAATACAATTTCTCTAAAATGCTGCTACAATGCGGGTCGAGTACCCAATACAATTAGATTCGAGCGGTACAAACTACTGTTGCATTATTTTGGAGAAATGGTATAAGTTTTCCGAAGCAGCGACCAGTGAGGCGACGAGTCAGTTTGGTACGAGTACCGCGCCCCAAAACTGAATTCAACAGCCGACAAGTTTCAAACCCCCATCGATCTAAAATCTCCAATCTCAAATGCGATCGACTTCACTCAGCGATATCCAATAGAGCGAGCAATTTAGTCTCTATTTCCGGGCTGACAGTCCGCTGACCACGCTCTATCTGAGCAATCAGCGACTGTGAAACCCCCAACCAACCAGCTAATTTTCTCTGAGTCCACCCCTTACCTTCACGGGCTTTTCGCACGGAAGCACCTGCTATCGAGAGTGGTTTTGCCGAAGCGCGCTTTAATTGTTTGGGTTGGGTCTTCTTTGAGATTAAAAGTGGGATGGGTTCTGGCTGAAGGATGGTAATTTTGGCCGCCAGCCAGCATTCCAGGTAGCCTTTTGGGTTTCTTTCTTTGTTCTCAGGCTGAAGTTTATCTGGATAAGTTTCCGGGTCAAATTCTATTTGCCACTCCAGATTCATTAATAGTTTTAAGGCACTATCCCAGCTCTGCTTTAATTTGTAGGCTTTGCGATTATCGCTGCGAGCTGAGTCAATTTGTGGAGATGGTAAAATCGCTTTTAGTAGCGTTAAAACTCGGTATTCACCACTGGCGTGAAATCGGCTTTCTATGGTGACATGAATTGCTAGTCTTAAGGCAAATTCGTTATGGTACGGATCGATTCTCAGCACTTGCTGGGAAAGATAGCCAAACTGATATAACGCTTCTCTCGACTTGGCTCCAGCTCGGTTCAAAAAATCCTGAGTCCACAATCCGGGTTGGACTGTGATGTAGATTTCATGGGGGTTGTCTATCTTACCTTCAAAATTTAACTGACCTTGGGGTTTGATGTAGACATTCCACATTCTCCCTACAGGAGCACTAGCTATAATTTGCCCTTTCTTGTTCATTCCCTCAATCCAAACAGCTTTGACCAACAAACAATCAAGGGCAAATGCTGTATTAGCAATCTCTAGCAGTTTTTCTATTTGAGTTTTTTTGTGATTTTTATCCCATCCCATTTCCTTAACAATATCGCTGGCTTTTAGTGTAAAGCTGCTGTGCCAAGGAGTCTCTTGTTTCATGGTGTGAGCTGCAAAAATAATGTGCAATTTTGCGCTGGTAAACCCAAACTTATCAATGATTTGCTGGGCTTCGTTCCAAGGCAGCAGGGTAATGTCACCTGGGCTGGAAATGTAATGCTCGATATAATTGTTTGAGTTACCCTTTGCTTCATGTTGAAAAACAGCAATACTGCTGGCAGCTTCATACCACAAATCAGGTCGGATCTGCGCGCGGAGACTGGAAGCCATCAGAGCTGCTGTTGGAACAGCTTCTACAGATTTATTCTTGAATAATGGGGGTTCGGTTACTGGAATTGGAAGGGGTGCAAGTTCTAAGATTTTTGCCAACTGAGCTGCTGATAGATTTTGTATATTTATTTGTTGTAGTAATTCATCGGCAGCATGATATCCACACGCACTAATTATCTGAGATTCTGTCCGGGATTCGGATTTGGGTAAGGATGCGTCAGGGTGAAAAGCGATCGTTCCAGGCAGAATATCCGATAGGTTTTCTCCTCGCTCGCAGATATCTAATTGATTCAGTATCCACTCTGCATTCTTTTCCAGAAAATCAGATATAAAGTATTTCTCGAATGTTTTTTCAATAGTTCCTAATAATTGTGGGGTGATTTTTAAATCGCGATACGGTAAGTGTTTTATTCCACTGTTTTGAGATATAATTGTTTTCAAAACATGATGCAATCGGGTAGCAATATTCACTAATATTGAAGATAGGAGTTTACCTTCTCTACCTAGTTTGAGAGCGTATTGTTGGATGCGATCGCGGTCTCTCATAAGGACAATGTGTTTTCAGGTTGCCACATATATCGAATCAAGCAAGATTTAACCCGCCGACTATTAATGGTAAAATCCTCAAGGCGATCGGTGCTTGCTACAACCAACAAAAAGCTGTTTTGCGATCGAAATTACCGTCAGACAGAACAACTTATCAAAAAATTCAAAAACTGACTCACAAGCTTGCATTGCCTCATGGATAACTACCTCCACAATGCAATTCGTTTATTATAGATTGTCTGGCAGCTAATCAGATCGAAGGCGATCGATAAAAACGATGGGTAGAAACAGTCGATCGATTTCAGCAGACAGCCCCATCGAAACTTTGTTGTTATACCAAATTCATAAAATATCGCTAAATATCTACCCCCTCAACTCCCCCGTTCGAGGGGAGGAGTTAGAACTGCCTCTGTAGCAGAAATTTATGAAATTGGTATTATTCCCCACCATTTTGTTTCAAAACCGCCTCAATTTCCGCCAGCTTTTGGCGCAAAACCTCCTGCAACTCCACCAGTTGTTCAACCTCAGCTTGCTCCAACACTTGCGGTGACAGCTTTTTCAAATTCCCGGTTGCCAACTTGACCTGCTTGAACGGGCGGGCTGCTCCTGGGAAATCATCCAGAGTGGAACTGATAATTTCTTGCACCAATTTACGAGTTTGGGTCACTGACAATTTATCGGCAATAACTTGATTAGTTGTTTTAACTCTAATCGGCAGCGCTTCTTCCTCTGGCAAGACTAAATTTTTAGCAGAGAGTTTAGAAAGAGCCATTGCATGAACCCCTTTAAGTCCTAATTGCCTGATAGCAGTCTTAAGGTCATCAGCCAAAGACAGCATCGGGAAAATGTTGGCATCGATAGAAGCGGGATTGAGCTGCAAATCCAACAGTGTCCGCAAAACGGCCAACTCTTGTTCATCCAAACCCAAAGCGGCCAAACCCTGTTGCTGCTCGTCAGGTGCCACCGTCACCAACTCGGAAACCAAGTTCATCCGTTTTTGCGCGTTCAAGCGTCGCACCACTGTCGAGAGAATGCGGGGGATAGTTGCAGCTTCCAAACCCGTATTTTCAGACAACTCCCGCACAATAGCTTCTGCTTTATCGAGGGGATTGAGATCTTCCCGGTGCAGGGAAGTCAGCAGTGCTTTGCGGTGCAAAGCCGCGGGTTCTGGAACGATCACAGCTTGTAAAGTTTCCCAGCCCAGATTTTTAGCGCTGCGCCAGCGCCGCTCTCCATCGAATATCACCAAATCCCCCCGTTGAATCAAGATAATGGGTTGCAGTTGTCCGTCACTAGCAAGGGAACGGGACATGGACTCGATACTTTCCGGCAAAAATGTCTGTCTGGGTTGTTCAGGATTAGGCTGAATTTGGTCTAGTGAAATGGAGAGGATACCGCTGGCGGATTCTAGTTGTTCTCGCAGTGCAGTCAATTGAGATTCCAATTCCGTTGAACCCGATTTTCGCAGTTCTTCAATTTCTGCTTTGAGTTCCTGAATCTCGGATTCAGCTTCAGAGAGGTGCATTGACTGCTTGGCGGATGAAAAATAATTTCCCAAGTCGGGAGCTTTACGGGTGGCCATAGCGATTTTAGATTTTAAATTGGGGATTGGAAGAAGTCAGTTCATGGCTATAAGCCAAAAACGAAGGATTCGTTTTCGCCGGCGCAAGTTGTGACTGTGAAT
The DNA here is from genome assembly GCF_036700325.1 of Microcoleus sp. Z1_B2. Lineage (NCBI taxonomy): Bacteria > Bacillati > Cyanobacteriota > Cyanophyceae > Oscillatoriales > Microcoleaceae > Microcoleus > Microcoleus sp. Z1_B2. The sequence continues at coordinate 150,039 of NZ_JAUBOQ010000004.1, read as the reverse complement.
CAAACACTATTTCTTTTTTTTTCCTTTTTTGGCAATAGCCGGAGCAACTCCATTTCCCATTAAAGTAGCTAGGTGCTTAACAATTTCTTTGAAGTCGCCTAAAGCTGGGTGAAGCGGGCGATAAAGGTGTAATGGCAACCCTTGACCGCTGGCATTAACAAATTCTGCACTGTCCCGAATAGGTGGAAAAACGCGGATATTCATCTGCTCTAGCTGGGCTGGCAAGGACTCTAAAAGTTGTCGGTGGACGGCTCGTTTCGTATCGTATTGGTTGGGTACAAACCCTAAGATTTCTGGTTGCGGCTTGAGGCGTAATTGTTTGCAATGGTGGTAGTACCACTCCAGCAGGTGAGCTGCTCCTTGAATTGATTTTGGTTCGAGCTGTACGGGCACTATTATATGAGTGCAAGCAGTTAGTGCCATCAAGGGCAAGGGGCCGAGGGTAGCGGGGCAGTCGAAGATAATTAGGTCGTGATCCATTGGATAGTCACTCAGGCAATCGCCCAGAAGATAAGCGCCACGCTTGTGCAGAACTAACTCGTCTGCTGTTTGCGTCAGCGTCATTCCGCCTTGACAAACGGTTATATTATTGGTGTGGGAACTCCAGCCTTGAGTAAGAGGCCAAGAGCCATTGAAGCTTTCTCGCATTATGGCGGACAGTGTGTGTTCTGGCTCTGGCGGATTTAGACCGCAAAAAAGGGTCAGGGAGCCTTGGGGGTCGAGATCCATAATGGCTACTTTCAAACCCCTTAACCCCAGTTCGTAGGCGAGGTGAACTGAAAGTGTGGTTTTGCCAGTGCCGCCAGCATTGCTGATGACTGCTAGTCGAATTTGCATGGTTTTGAATTAAGTAGATGATTTAAGTATGATATATCGAGAGTCGGCATCAGATATCGATATATGAGAGGGCATCGCCGCTAACCACCGTTCTGCCTTACGTTGATCCAGCAAGTTAATATTTAGTCTGACGAGTAGATTATCGTCAAGTTTAGTACGGGGAAGATTGTTGAAAAGAATTTAAGTTCGATCGCTAGACTGAAACACGGAACGTCATATATCGATATCTGAGGTATGGGATCTAACCGCCGAGTTAACTTCGATCGCAGTCTTGCGACGGTGCGAGCGTACAATGTACTAGGGAACTTCAAAGGCACGGAAGGGTTGGGCGAGTCAACTGAACAATTTGCATTAAAATACCTAGAATTAGTTGAATGTTTTCAATAAAATGCTCTGTTGTTTCAATATAAACCGTCCTATCTTCTAGTTTCATGAACCTCCAGATACTGCCTGTTGTCACTGCACCATAAACACAGGAAATGCTGTTATCTTTTTGAATATTAAAAATCTGGGCTGCCAACATTTCTGCAATGCACTGGGCAATTCCCGATTTGATATTGTCATTCTTGGCTTCGACAAGTGTAAACACGGGAGCATTTAAAGATAATTGTTCTGGTGAATGACTAATCATAAAGTCACAAATGCCATTCAGTCCTTTGACTCGATCAATATTAAATTCCGTACCGGAAAAGAGGCTGATTTGACGATCGCACCGCCTGCGGAGTTCAATCAATACCGGAGCGACTATCATCTCCGATCGCGCTTTTTCCGTGTCAATTCCCAAGGCTAAGGGAATATTTTCGGCTAAGGTTTCCTTTAAAAGCTGACTGGGTGCGATCGGTTCTACAGCCGTAAAGACTTCAGATACTTCTCTAATTGTTAAGCCGAGTTTATGCTTAATATCATCTAGGGAAAATTCGCTATAAGACATAATAGTTGCACCTTTCACTCCGTCGCTCTAATTTTATATTTAGATCGCGTTCGTTAAGCCAGGAAGCTATTCATAGCTTTGTCCCGATTTTGGTAGGTTTTTACGAACGGATGTTCCCAACAGATATGACCAATAATAACCTTTGTTCCCGATCCCAGCTCGCTCTGAATCTCCAACTGAGCGCTAATCTGCTCGACCCGCTGCCACATTCCACCCAGACCAAATCCGCTGACTTGCTACTGCGGATCGAACCCGCATCTGTCGTTACGTACAGACAGGTACAGCCGATAGCATGGAGTAAACAATCAAGTGAGCGTGAGTTTTTAGCAGATTATCGGCTGTACCTCTGCTCGGCATTGCTCTGTCAAATCGTGCTGCTCTGAACAAAATCGTCCTAATGCTTTGCGATCTACCGAACGTCATATATCAATATCTGAGGTACGAACTCTAAAAACCGAGTTAACTTTGATCGCAGTCTTGGGATTTGGTGATCGTACAATCTGCCGAACGTCATATATCGATATCTGAGGTACAGACTCTCACCGCAGAGTTGATTTTGATCGCAGTCTTGGGATTTGGCGCTCGTACAATCTGCCGAACGTCATATATCGATATCTGAGGTAGGGTTGTAAACACCCGTCAACTTTGATCGCTATCTTGGGATGGTGAGTTCGCCTAATCTACCGAAATGCACTCGGTGAACGTCATATATCGATATCTGAGGTACGATTCTCAAAACCGAGTTAACTTTGAGAATAGTCTTGGGATTTGGCGATAGACTAAGGTTGAACTTCATATATTGATATCTGAGGTACGAATCTAAAAACCGAGTTAACTTTGATCGCAGTCTTGGGATTTTGCGCTCGTACAATCGGCCGAAATGCAATTCTGAGTCAAATCGCTGATAATATCTAAACTCATATTTTCCACTAACTTGGTCAAAGCCCCAGCAATTTGTTTCTGGGAGCGAGGAATTCGCTCAATCAACAGCCTTACCGCTTGCTCGTCTCCACAAGCGGCTGCTTTATAAAGCTTCTTAATCGACTCCCTCGGCAACACAGACAGCGACTCAGAAGTCAGTTGCACAACAGGCTCATCCTGTTCGGACTTCCTAGACGACTCCTCTTCATAGATATAGCGAACTCCCAAATGAAGCGCCATCTTCTCAAAAATTACTGTTTCTCGGAACGGTTTGGCAACAAAGTCATCGAAGCCATTCGACAAAGCGAGTTTCTTGGTTTCAACAAACGCATTAGCGCTCAAAGCAATAATTTTTGTATTGGAGCCGTCAGGCAGAGAACGAATTTTTCGAGCAGCTTGAAAGCCGTCTAAAAGCGGCATTTTCAAATCCATCCAAATTAAATCCGGCTTGTACTTTTGCCACAATTTAACAGCCTCAGTTCCGTTATCCGCAAACCACAAAAGAAAGCCGGCTGACTTCAATATCTGAGTTAGTAGCAACCGATTTGCCGACTCATCGTCCGCTACCAGAATGCGATAATTTTGTTGGTTGGGTGCCAGTCCATTCACTTGTTTTTGAGGCTGGATGTCACGGACTTCGCTCTGTGTTGCACGACTCACTTTAATGTAAAAACTGAAAACCGTTCCTTTCCCCACAGAACTTTTGACCTTGATATCGCCACCCATCAGCTTGACGAAAGAGCGGCTGATGGGCAATCCCAAGCCCGTTCCCGTTTGTGATTTCCTGCCAGTTTCAGTTTGGACGAACGGCTTGAACAAACGGCTAATCTCTTCAGGGGCAATACCAGGGCCTGTATCCTTCACTGAGAACTGGAGAAAGAATTTGGGTAACGGTTTTTTTGCCAGCGGCTGAAGGCATTTTACAGTCAGCTTCACCCTACCCGCCTCAGTAAATTTAACAGCATTACCCAACAGATTAATCAAAACTTGGCGCAGCTTGCTTTCATCAGTTCGGACGTATTGCGGTACATCTTTCCGGAGTTCAAAAACAAGTTGCAATCCCGACGACTGAGCTTTGAGTTGGAACATCCGTTCTATGTCCTTGAGCAAACTGTACAAGTCAACAGCAGTTTCTTCGAGGGTGATTTGACCTGCTTCAATTTTGGACAGCGACAAAATATCGTTGATTAGTTTCAACAAATGCTCGCCACTGCGATTGATAATATCTAAACTCGACTGCTGTTCCGGTGCAGTTTTTTTAGAGTTCACAAGCAAGTGAGCAAAACCGATAATCGCATTCAGAGGCGTTCTCAATTCGTGGCTCATGTTAGCCAGAAAGGTACTTTTAGCGCGATTGGCGCTTTCGGCGGCAATTTTAGCTTGTTTTAGTTCCTTCGTTGTCTGTGCAACTTGCCGCTTTAAATCGCCGGAATATTCTTCTAGCCGCTGGCGAGATGCTTTTAACTGGCAATTCATGCGCTCGAAAGCACAGGCTAGGGCTTCGAGTTCGGCAACGCCGCTACCTGAAACTGTTGAGTCGAAGTCGCCGCCAGCTATCGCCTCTGTTGCCGAAATTAACCGCAGCAGCCGCTGTTCTATTCTTAGGGAAATGGACAGCAAAAGGCAGATAGAAAGAATCAAAGCCAGCAGCACGAGCAAAATAGTGTTGCGAGTATTGGCCTGAACTTTTTCCGTGAAGTCCGTTTCGGGTACAACTGCCACAATCAGCCAATTTAAGCCTTTCGAGTTTTCAAAAGGTCTGACTTGCAGCAAGTATAATGAGTTGCTGGCAGTAAAGTTAAGATTTTGGCTGCTGTTAATAGCAGCGAGGCTGCCATAATGTTTAAGCAAATACTCTGTGGAAAGCTGGATTACTTTTTGTTGCAGAGCTTGGGCGCGAATTCGCTGCTGGGAGTCAACAGAAATAGACGGTTTTAGTTCAGTTACCTCGTTCCAAGCAACTAAGTGTCCCGAACGGTCTAAGATAAAGGCTTGACAGTTAGGGCTGATGTGGAAATCGTGCAAGTTGAATGTTGAGGTTGGGGTGGGAAAAGCAGGATTTGTTTTTTGTTGAGGCAATATTGTTTTTGGAGAGTCTGACCCATTTCTTTTCCCATTTGGTTTGATTGTGACTCCGGCTGTTTGACTTGGGCGAAGTTGGTTTACCGAACCAGTTTGCATTTTTTTATAAGTCCCTTCTCCTTTCCCAACCCCAACCCCTTCTTTTAAGTAGTTGTCAAGGCGGTCAGAGATGCGGCTCGTTGCTTCTCCCAATAGCTGTGCAACTAAGTCATTCATTGTCTGCCGCCCTGTTTGAAAAGAAAGCCATCCGGTCAGACATAGTAAAGTCGAAATCAGGAGAGCGTTGGGGACTGTAAGCACAACGCGCAGCGGGAGGGCAGACTTTTTTTGAACTGAGCTTTTTGGGCGGAACATTGGTTAAAAAAAGGGAGTGCGAATGAGGGAAAAAACGTTCTTCCGAGAAAGTATTACTGCCGAACCGTTCAAAAAATACCTATTTAAGATGTCTTTTCAAAACTGATAACTCAGCTTTGCGTTGAGTAGGAAGTAAAAGAGTTATCCCCTCTCACTCACCATCCCTGCTCACTCTCATTATGCTGTTTCACTAATTGCTATTATTAATAGCGCAGCTTCAAAGCAATCAGAATCAGTCAAAAGCCATAAGTTCTCAGAGCGAGCGGTTAGTGACACAGGCTCCAACCTGACTCAGCGCGGGCAGTATTGAGGAGAGGATTCGCATCTCAACTTTTCGATAATCGGATGGGTAATAGGAAGTTAGGAGACAGTCAGTCAAATTCTCTCCCACTCCCTATTCCCTACTCCCCATTCCCCATTCCCGTTACCTATTCCCGCAGCTCCGGCTCCAATCAAAAAGCAGAGCGACTTTTAAGAAGCCGAGTAGTTCGGGCTGTTGGCGGTTGTCGCTGTTGAAATCTTGTTCCAGGGTAGTTCAATTCTTCTCGTGCAATGCGGCTCAGCTCGACAATCACAGACAAGTCTACTCCGGCTCGTGCAGCAGCATCTGCCGCCGATAGATTCTGATTTCTTACCAGAGCTAAAAATTGCCGCACGCTGTAGACTACTGGGTCGTTGGCTGCTGTGTAGCCTTTTTGAATGGCAATCAGCAATCCTTTTTCGACATCTGATACTGCGGGGGCGCGACCTCTATCAACGTTCACAGTCGGCTCCATTCTTGGCGTGACGGGAGCGATGCGAATTCCTAAGTGTTCTGGTTCTTTGTTGGTAGGAACGATGTTGAAGTTGTAAAGTCGCTGTTTCCCTTTTGAATCTACAGTTTTGATTGAAAGGTTAGTGATGGTAGCTGTGGTAGCTCCCGGAAAATTGAGCGCTTGAATGGGACGCAAGAAAACAGTTTTGGCTTGGCCGCTTGCCAACTGTGCATCGGTGCTGAAAACTATTTTTGAGGGGTCGGCAATTAAAACGTAGGCCAGAGCTTCGTCGGTTGAACTGAAGTCGATCGCACTCGCGCGACCGGGATAGACTAAAATATCGATCGCACTATTGACGGCAATATCTCGACCCACAGTTTGATAGCCTGTTACTCTTGATTGAGCAAAAGCACAGTTGGGGTAGCTTGCAGTAGCGAACACTGCTGTGAACAAAAGCCCTCCGAGGGAAAGCATTCTTGGGGATTGGATGCGATTCGTCATGGCAGTTATTCGTTGATGTGGAGAAAATTGTTGACAGTAGAAACGGGGATTTCCTTTACTAATCGCCGCAGTCGCGTTGGGGCGACTTAACCGTTTACCGACGGTTTGGTTATCGGTAAATGTTGAGAAAGCTGTTAACAGTAATAGAAACCGGGGTTCCTTTATTAACCACAGCTACATTGGGGCGGTTTAAAAGTTCTTCAGTTGCTCTATCTGAGCGGCTTTCCATCCGTTTTGCCAGGGGGCTGAAGAAGCCATCGAGGACGGCTGACCAAATTTGGGGGTCTCGACTTTCAACGGTGGTTGTACTGCTCCCAAACCTACCGCTAATACTGCTAGAGCTCCTGACTTTAGGGTCTGCGAACACTTGACCGACTCGTCCAACTCCCGACAGCACTGCGGTAAGGATATCCTGTCCGGCAATATCTGAACCTGGGTCGAAGTAGCCTGAAGCAATCAGCGGCTGTCCGCCCTCTCCTGCAATCAAAATTGCGCCTTCTGGAATGGGCTGCTGTTTAATCTGACCGTTTCTATCAGAGTAGACGAGCGCTACAGCACTAGCTTGTACCATGCGATTGGTTTTGCTGACGGTGTTGGCTTTGACAATGACAACTGTGCCGGCAGGAAAGGCAATAGAGCCGTCAGTTGCCGTTACGTCGGCTGTGAGAGTGACGGCAAATTTGTCGTAAAGCTGTTTGCCTGAGCCTTCATCCCACAGCAGGGGAACCGAAACTACGCCGTTGGCTGTGGTTCCAAGGGGAACCTGAGCTGTTTGGGAGGTTGAGGAACTTTGGGGCGTGCGGTTGAGAATGCCTTTTGCCCCTGGGGAGTTTACTTGTTCCAGAGTTGGGGAATTTGTTAAGGCAGAAGCCTCTGGAGCAGCTTCTGGGGAAAGGGTTTGAAATTCTGTATCAGGCAAGGATGTTCGGCTCGCGCTCAGTCGAGCCGCAGTCTCGATTGGGCTATCGGTAGAATCGGAACTTGTTTGGGGAGAAAGGGCAGCCGGAGTTAATTGGTTGGTGGGGTTTTGGGAGTTGTCGGTGGTTTCGAGGCTGTCCTCTCCTGCGGGAAACTCCGGGTGTAGCCTTTCCCCGGTGGCGTTATTTGGGCGGTTATAAAATTCTTGTGGGATTTGTTCCAAAGAAACGTATGAGGGTTGCAACTTTTGGTTGCCGATATTGACTGTTAGGAATTCACTTGTTGGAGTTGGGTTCGTACTAGCGGCGGCGGTAGCACTTGTTGTCGCTGGAGTGCTTGGTGTTGCACTCACGGCATTCGCTATTCGGTTAGGGTCAAAATTTCCCCTAATTTGTCCGAGTTGAGCGAGTTGGTTCCACCGCTCAAACGGGTCGATTTTTTCTTCTCTTGGAGTTGGAATTAAAGGTGGGGGTATTAACGGTTTGGGTATGGGGGCTGGTGGGGGCGCGGGTGTTCTTTGCGGTATGGGTGCGGGTACTGTTACCGTCCGCACTACTGTTCTGGGTGCGGGTAGGGGTTCGCGTAGAGGAGTAGGTGGCGGTGCAGCGCTCCGGGTAGCGACTAGACGCGGAGTTCGCGGATTTCGTGGGGCTCTTGACGGTTTGGGCGACGGTTCTGTTTTGGGTTTTGCGGTTTTTTGCGGTTTTTCGGCTAACAGTTTTTGTTGGTCTTGGTAAGCTAATTTAGCCAGCAACTCCGGTTTTTCATCTTTAATGGTGCCAGAAGAGCTTTCTTTTGGTGTTGATTGTGCGATAGGTTCGCGAGGTGATTTAGGCTTGATAAATTGCCAAATCAGCAGTCCTAGCAATAGTATTCCACCAGTCAATAGCAGTATTGTCACTGCTCTAGGAACGCCTCTTTCGGAAACAGGCGGGGGCAGTGGTCTTTCCTCATCTTGAGCGAGTTGATATTGAGTTTCAAGTGTTAGGGGTGCATTGGGGTCGAAATTAGCAATGAAGTTTTCATCAATATCATCATCTTTCGAGGGGGAGGGGGAAGGGGAAGGGGAAGGGGGAGGGGAAGGGAAAAAGTTGTCTTCTGACATCTTGCTACTATCGTTATTAAGGATACTTTCGCTATCAAGAGGGAGTGAATTATTTGGCTCAGTTTCTGCGGTTGTCAACTTTGTTTGATGAGAATTGTTTGAAGATTCTTGTCTGTTACTCATGGCTACTGTCTTGTTGCTTATTACGATGGTTAATTAACAAATGATTGGCTTGTATGTGAGGGGGACAGAGCAGAAAATTAGGACTTCTTTGTTGTTAAAATACAACCGCTTGAAGTTCATATACAGCACTTTTCAGGTAAGTGAAGTACAAACAAATCAGTTTCTGTAGGGGCGGTACTCCTTTCCCCTTCCCTGTTTTTCCTTCCCCTTCCCCTTCCCCCTCCCCTTTCAGGTAAGTGAAGTACAAACAAATCGGTTTCTGTAGGGGCGGTACTCCTTTCCCCTTCCCTGTTTTTCCTTCCCCTTCCCCTTCCCCCTCCCCCTCCCCCTCTAAGGTTTGAATTCGACTATTCGGGAAATTTCTAATCCGGCTGCTCTCAAAGAGTGAATAGTCTTCTCTAATTCATTAGCGTTTTCTTTGAGAGGGGATTTGGGAATTTCTACGGCTTTGACGGTGAAGGTTCGATTAAACTGTTCTCGGCTTTCTCCAATGCCTTGTTCCAGCACGACGCGAGTAGCAATTACATCTATTTCCCAAACTCCTCTTTTTATTTCTCTCGGTTCTGAGATGTGAGAGATATAGACTCCAGAGCGGGTTTTTCCTGAATAGATGGTGTTGGGAACGAGTTGGGCGAGTTCGACAAGGGAAGCTTTACCAAACTCTGATTCCATCATCAACGAACCCATCCAAGCAGTTGTAGGAACTTTGGCACTGCCTTTAACTTTAATGCCGGGGTCTGGATCATTTGTGCCAGGAATTTTGCCTGACCAAGCCCAGGTTAAATTGACCCAACTGGATACGAAAGTTTGGATAATTTTCGGCTCTCTGTACAGTTCATCTTGTTCTGCAATTCGTGCTGCGGTTCCGTCTTTTAACTGGACAAAGGTAACTTTTCTTTGAGATAAGGCTCTCAAACTGACTGTATTCACTAAAACAGCAATTGTCAGGAGGAAAACAAAGCTTGTTAGCAGGACAAAGCACAAGGCTAAGGTGTTTTTAGATTCAGGGAGTAAGGGTTGGAATTGTGGAAATTTCATGATTTTATTGGAGGGGGAAGGGGAAGGGAGAGGGAGAGTTGGAGAGTGGGGGAGGGTGGAGAGAGGGAGGAAAAACAAGTGATTATTAGCTTTTATCGCTACTAATTAGTGCTAGTTTTGATTCAACTCAAAAAAGCGAAAATCTATGCTTCCTTCCCCTTCCCCTAGATCAGTTTTCCGGCAATAACGCCGATCGCGTTACTGGCAATATCTGTAAGCTGTTTGGTGCTATTGGCGATCGCACTGTACAAAGCAGTTCCTCCACCCTTGGCTATTAACACGGCAAGAATGGGAGAAAACACAGCTAAAAAGAATAAAAAGGCGATATCTGTAACTAACTCTGCATCGGATTTGACAATCACTACAGCGACTAAGCCAACGACGATGTTGTAGCCCAATTGCACTCCAAATAACGACATAAACCCTATTAACCAAGCCCAGATTGGTTTTCCTTGCAGCGGCAGCAGCGACAAGCCCATTGCAATCGGCCCGAATAGAGCTGTTAGCAACAATGCTGCTTCTAAAATATTGACAAATGCCCACTGTACTGATCTAAGAATTAAGCGAATGATGGGCAAGACAGTAGACCTAAAAACTTGTCCTGCAAAATCGCCATTTCCTATATCTTGAAGATTGGCAACATTGCCTAAGTTTTCAACAAACCGCTGCAAGCTTTTGAGGGGGCCTCCATTTTGCTGTTCCGCTGCCTGAAGGATTTGTTGAGCTGGCTGTTTTTTGCTGTTCCAGCATTCCACTAAAGCTGATCCAACTTTGCCCTGACATTCGCTGTAGAGTTTTTCAATCTCTTCTTTGCCAGCACTGGTAAGGTTAACGTCGCTCAGGGCAGTTCTGAAGGTCATTTCTCCGACTTGAATCTTCATAATTTCTTGCACTTGAGTGCTGCCTACAGCTTTGATGAATTTGACGCTTTCAGCTAAGACTTTACCGTTGTTACTGAGAAATACTACAATCACAAGCGGCCAGATAAACATGGCTACTAGCTCTGACCAAGACTGTTTTTCGATGATTTCTTTGCCACTGGTGACAGCGAGGTAAGTAACAGATATTCCCGCCAGAATTAGTCCTAGTTTGACTAAGGCAATCCAGAGAGAGGATTCTTGAGTATTGAAGGTGTTAAACCAAACTAAATTCCAGGATTCGACAGTTTTTTGAGAGACTTCTATGGCATCAGATAGAGTGTCCAGGGCTTGTCCTGCTGTGCTAGTTTGGGCAATAAATTGTATAAACATTGCGGTATCTCCTTACGGTGATTTCAGTCTTCGTTTGCCCCTAGAGCGATGCCTCCCGGCATTTGAAACAATCCAGCTTGAGTAGAAGAAGCGGTAGCCGCCGCAGCATCCTGCCGTCTCTGGGCTGTGTTAATTTCGTTGAGTTCTTCAGCTTGTTGAGCATTGAGAATGTTGGCAAAACTGCGATCGATTTGAGCTTGCTGGCCCTGCATGACTAAGGCACTTTGATTTTCTGCTGATAAGGCTGCTTGCTTAGCTGCGATCGCACTTTGTTGAGATATGTTTCTCATAATGTTCTGGGTGACATCTTGACCTTCGGAATCAGCACCCAATTCCATTGAATTTTGGCTCTCGCGATTAGTTTGCTCTACGTTCTGCTGGACAATTTCTTTCATCTGAGCTTGCTTTTGTTGAGCTTCTTTACTGAGAGTGGCTTTATTGGCTTCACTGACAGCACTTTCTCTTTCTGCGAGTTCTGCGGTATTCTCTTTGAGGCTGTAAGAATCTTGCGGTCTCTTCTCTAAAGCAGCGGATAGTTTTGTCCCTTCACTTTCGGAGGTGTTGCCGTCCATTATGCTTTTAACTGCTTCTTTTAGGTCTGGAACTTTCAGTTCTCCCAGGAATGAAGAGAGGGTTGACTCTATTTCACTGCTGAAATTTTCGACTTTGTTTAACAAATTGTCCCAGATGCCTGAGATGCTGTCGGAGATGGTGGAGATGGTATCTGAAATTTCGCCTGTTATGTCGCTAATTTTGTTTTCTATACCTCCTATTTCTTTCGGGTTGCTCAAGAAGTTATTAGCTGATTGTTGGATTTTGCTTTCTATTTGTTGATTGGCAACTGTGAAGCTGGAGCGGTTGAAAGTGCTGCTGTTAGGATTGTTTGAGGTGGGAAGCTGTGTTGCAGTCGGATTGCTGTCAGAGGTTTGAGCTTTTGCTTCAACAGAATTCAGTATTAAGCTCAGCCAAATTGCAGGAATGCCGAGGGCAAGTTTGACAAGAAATTTTGGTGATTTCATCGGTTTTTCTCCGTTATGCGTGCAGTGATTTGAGGAGTGGTAATTAGTAATTGAGTTAAGGAACGATAAGGGAAAGGCAATTAGTGCTCCTATTTCGATTTACAAACAGCACTCACTTATCAGTTATAAACCCCTTTTTCTCTCTCTATTTTCATACTCTGTGTCCTCTGTGTTCTCTGTGGTTCAAAAAAACTTGTTCGTAAATCTTCGCTCTGATTGCTATAGCTGGTTTCATTAGTCATGTTTGAGCAATAATTGTCATCACTTTAATTCAACCAATTCCTACAGAATTTTTATGGCAAAAATCAACGCACTTCTCAATCCACCAAACGTTCTAGCTAGCCATGAGGTCTTGAGGGGATTTGTGTCCGTTGATATCAGTGACTGCATTCTTGCCAATATTGGTTAATGAACGTCCTTCTTTAACGGCTTGTACATATTCAGAGGCAAATTGTTTGAGTGCTAGCAATTGCCCTTTTAACGTATTGGGATATTGAGCCATCACTCGGGCGCGAGCCATCAATTCAGCTTGATTGTTAGCCACACTTGCTAATATCATTTCGCCTGGATAGTATCGGCTTTGCCAGAAACGACCTCCTTTTTCAATTAGCCAATTGGAATAAAGGTCGGCAGCTCGGGGAAGGAAAGCTTCTGTGGCATTTTGGCTAATAATTTCAGCCGGATATCCCAAATTTTTAATCCAAGAAGTGGCTCCGTTTGATGTCAATCTTCCGGTAATTCGATACACCATGTTTTGCATAATCATAGTTCCCGCACTACAGTCACAAATACTGTCGATATCTTGGGCTAGCAAGAGCACTGAAATGCCATTCTTTCTACCCACTGCACAGAGTTCGCCTACTACTTCAGCAAATCCGTCTTTCTTAAACAAAATCGAAAGTTCGTCTCCGATAAATAGGCTTTTAGGGTGAGAAAGTGCGTTGCGGATGCAAGCAGCGTGGGCGTTAATAGCCATTAAATACTGGTCTTGTTCGTTGCCCAGACCGCTAAGGGCAAAAAACTTAACAGCGGGTTCGGGTGAAAATGTACTCGGTCTGCCAATTGCTTTCCCTAAAGGTGAGGCTAGTAATGCGTTGCATTGAGTGATAATTTGGTTGATGGCAATGCGGTCGAAGTCGGTAAAGTTTTGTAGGTTTAGTTGCTCTTTTGTGCAGAATTTCAGGAGGTTTGTGAGGGTTGGCATTTCTTGCCACGCGGTCGATTTCCAGCCTTTTTCAAAGGCAGTATTGTAGCGCTCGATAATGTCTGGGTCTTCCAGAAATTTTTTCAGAGTTAGCAGCAAAATGGCATCGACTCGCTGCGCTAATTTTGGGTCGCGGACTTTACCCATGCTGATAATAGTCAGCGCTTTTCTGATAAACTCTTTCCATTGGTCTAGTCGGCGCGATCGCTCTTCTCTGTCAAAACGCCTCAAATCGGGTATTTCGAGTAGATTCGAGCTGCCAGAGGTGATGTCGTAGTACGCACCGTCGTCGCCTAACAGTTTCACTGCGGTCTCAAAGGTACTGCCGCTTCCTGCTGAGATGTCCATACCGACTACTGGAATATTAGCGGCTAAAGCATCGACCGCAAATCGCCATCCTACAACGCTTTTACCGCAACCGGATTCACCTGTAATAACGGCGCGGCTGGTTTGGTTGTGCATGAGGTCAACGTACACGGGTTTGCCGCCTTTGGTAATGAATTCAACTCCTTTTGAGTCGATGTCCCTTACAGCAGTTAAGGGCAAAATACCGGGGACAGTTTCGGTGTCTAAGGTGAGGCGGCGTTCGTTAATTAGCGAACTGCTGTGCAACAGCCAGCTTACAGTAATGGGCAAAGTTTCTAGCCACAGTTGCCAAGCAATGTTGCGCTCTCTTAATACCTTGGCAGAGCCGAAGCTGTGGGAGAGCATTTGGCAAGCGTGTGTTAGTTGCTCCGGCGTTGGTCGGTAGACTAAGAAGGTGACAGCAGCGTGAATTGCTCTTGCACCTTTGTACATTTTTTTCTGGGCTTCAAAGGATTCTTCCTGTTTGACTTCGGCTCCTACATCGCGACCTTGACCTTTTTCTAAAGCGCGTTTTTTGGCAGTTTTAGATTGTTTAGCTTGCCTTGCTAAGTTGTCTTGAATAATAAAGTTGGGAGCGGCGCTAATTTCGACAACGGCTTCAGTATCGCGGACGTAGCTGTTGCTCATAATTTTCCACAGCCATTGCAGTTGCTCTCTGGTATTGAGCCAACCGCCGGGGCTGTCTTCCATTGTGAGCACGCCGCATTCTGCGTTTCTGCCGGGGAGCAAAATGCGTGAGCTAGCTTTTCTGTGTTCCGGGCAGCTCGAACGACCGCTCATACCTTCAATTAAAATGGTGCAGGCGTGTTTGTGACTGTTGATGGTTTCGGTGAGTTTGTAGTCGGATGCGGTTTCTTTTAAGGTGAGAAGTTGGGGGATAGGGGGTATGGGTGCGCTGTTGAATTTTTGCCACAGCCAGCCCCATAGTGCTTGGGCATTCATGGGTTGAATTTCCAGTCCAATTTTGGTGTTTAGTAAGAGTTCCCATTGGATGTAGCCTTGCTCGAAAGCGTCGAGTAGCAGTTGTTTGTAAAAGCGTTCAGAGTAGATGCGTTCGTTGCCTGTAAATTGTGCAGCAATGCTGTTGGCTGTGTTGATAATTCCATTGATGAATTTACTCAGAGGGTCGTTGGATTTGGAGCCAGATTGAGCGTTGAATGTCCAAGTGCAGAAAATAGTTTGGTTCCACAGTTGTCGGGTGCCTGCTAAGTTGAGTTCTTGAATGCGTTTCTGTTCGTTACGAACGAGTACAGAAATGGGTTTGAGGTGACAGTTGTCAGCCAATTCAGTTAACTCTTGTTGGCGAACGCAATCGCTGCTGTAGCAGCCAGTGTGAAAGGTCATTTTTTCGCCTGGAGGAATGTCTTTTAGTCCCTCTTCTAAGGCGGTGGCTGCATTGTTTACTTCATGGCGGTAGAGAATGTTGTGAAAGCCAGCCGTCTCGAATCCGAATACAATTTGGTATTGACTGCCTTCATTCAGTAAGTAACCTGAAACTTCTCGACCATCCTTTTTGATAGTGACTAAACACAGGAGGTTTTGGTAGTTTTGGAAGGGCATAAGTCGGCTGTTACCTCCTTGTTGAGTGGGAGCAACTTTGGGTTTAAGTTTGACTCGGACTTGTGAATCGCTGATTCGGTGGCGAATCGGGTTTGGTCGGTGTTGGGGAAGGGGAGAAAGGTATAAAAGATTACCGTTGTACCACTCGTTCCCCGGCGGAGGTCTAAACCTGTCTACAAAAAGGTGAGGTTTGTTACCTGTCAGGAGCCACCAGCTTACAATTAGCCAGAAAGTAGTGGTGAAAAACCAAGGCATTCCTAAGCTGAATAAGCCGTTGGTGAGGATGTAGGAAATTACGGTGATTAGCATCCACGGAATTAGCTGTTCCGCTGGAATGATGCCGATGCTGGCTTGTTTGCCAAGAATTTTATTGACGGAGATGAAGTCTTTGTCTGGGTCTTTGAGCATGGTAGTAAGGGGAGGGGGAAGGGAAAAAGGAGGGGGAAGGGGAAGGGAAAACCGGGTTTTTAATAGCTTTTGTTGCTACTTGTGCGATTTTCGGAGTTAAAGCAGGGAAACGGAAAGAAAAACAGAGTGCTATATTATTACCTGTTAATCCCCACTATTCAGTATGTTGGTTTTGTTCCATAAATAAGAGTAGGGGTGGAAACAGTTGCTTAAAATAACCTCATTATCAAATCGGTCTTTGATTTTTACAATTTGACAAATCAGAGAATAAGGTTCAACTCCAAACTAGAAAAATTATCCTTCCTTCCCCTTCCCCTTCTTCCCTAAGCTCCACCTCCGCCACCGCCATTACCAACGAAGAGGAAAGTTATTACATCAATGGCAATTACAATGGCAAAAGCTAAGGCGACTTGGGTAACAATTGGTCGCCAGTCATTACCTTGTTGCGCTTGGTTGTAAGCAAAAAGAGACGCGGATGCTACTAATAAAAGAAAAGCACCACGAATGAGGTTAAAAATCAGTTCGATGACCTCGGCATCAATGGCTTCGCCTCCCGCTGAAGAGGCTCCTTCTGCTAGCTCTTTCATGAATTCTTCTAAGCCGGAGAGGAAGATGGCGTTGGCGGGGGAATCGAGCACGGAGCACAGTGCAGTGGAGGTGATGATGGCAGTGGTAATGTGCCAAAATCGAATTTTGCAGCCGATATATCGCTCTACAATTGGGATTGCTTTAGCGGTGTGCCACAAACTCAAAAAGACTATGCTGGAGCAGCCTAAAGTTGTTATTAGGAGCGGGTCGTGAATGCTGAAGTAGATGAGCGAGGCTAGGCAAATGCCGAGGAATGGAAGGTCGCCCAGTTTGATTTTCTGTTGTTTTAACCAGCGTGATAATGAGTTGCGGTTTCGTTCATTTCTTGTTTGGTCTAAGTAAGTAGCCATGTCACTATCTCGATTAATTTAGTGCTTTAATGCTAATTTAAGTTGCATCTAATCCCTGCAAAATCGCCAAAAAAGGTGATTCTATACAGTGAGAGTGACCCCCTCCAAATGGAGGGTACAAGTGAAAAAAATTATTTCAAATTTCCATTTCCACCTCAGTTTTTCTCGCTTCCTGCTTGTTGGAGTTCTGGTTTGGAGCAAGTTGCTGTTGGGAGAGGAGATTTTCAACTACTTCTGGTGGAATGTCGCACAGAAGTACCTCAACATTACCTTTTTGGAGGCTAGCCTCAAAAACTATCTCGCTGTGAGAGTTAAAGCCTTTGACAGTACCCTTCGACTTGGATTTATCGCTGAATTCGACTTCAAAGTCGAGGCGCGAGCCTTGGGAATCGGTAAAGCTGATTTCATCTTGATTGCTTCTCTTTACCATTTCAGCTAAACGTTCTTGGTTGAGAGCTTGTTGAAAAATTTTTAAGCGGTCGAGTTCTTCTTTTTCTTCAGGTTTCAAGAAGTCGTTTGTCACTTTCCACTCTCCAGTTTTATCCTGTACTGCTGAGAACATTTCCTCGCCTTCTTTCGTTTTTAAGCTGATAGCGGTAGAGGAGTCAAAATTTGTTACATAAAGTTTGGCTTCTCCCAAATCAACGCCATCTTCTAATGCAATGCCTTCCGCATTTGCTTCTTCTTCAGCTAGGCTGTAAATTTTTGCCAGTGTTGCTGCAAGTTGGGAGTCCTGAGTAAAATTCTGGGCTGTCAGAGTAATTTTTTTAGCAGTAGCGTTAGCGCTGCTAGTTGGAATTGTTGATTCTAATGAAAGTTTTTCATCTATTTCTGTTGCGTTTTGTACGAATTGGTCGCTGAGAGATGGAGTCGAGCTGTCGGGCGGTTCTACTTTTGTATCCACAGCTTGAACGCCTGTCTCGCTTTGAAGAGAAAGTTTGTTCTCTAAAGCTTCTATTCGCTCTTCTAGGGTATCGAGTCGCTTTTCAAGTCGGTTGAGTGCTTCATTTATTTGTACGAGTTGTTCTTCAAAACTCGCCTCTGTGTCAATTTTAATAGAAGCCGTTTTTTCAGAATCGTTGTCTCTCACACTCCCGGAAATTTTATCAACTTTTCCGTGGACTTTGTTAACAGCTTTAGCTAAGAGCATACCGGGTGTTGACACAAGTTCGGCATCGGGTTCAGGTAAGATGTTTTGTTCCGGTTCTGGCTCCGGTTCAGCTATTGGTAAAGCTTCGGATTCAACCATTGCATCTGCAACTGAATCCGCTTCAACCAAGTTGGTAACTCGCTGGGAGAGCGAGTCAGCTCGCTGGCTTTGAGCTTTGAGCCTTTTGACAATATCGGCAACTTGGCGCTCTTTTCCAGCCCCAAGAGCAGCTTCTATAATTTGAGAAGCTGCTTTTTTGCCAATCAGAGTAGCGAGAACCGCAACTTGAGCACTCATGCCGCTGACAGTTGTACCTTCTACCTCACTTCCAGAAATGGCTGTTCTACCACTGACTTGTACAGCAGCATCGAGGATACTATCGATGTTCTGGTCGTTTGATTTTTTGCCTTGAGGTCGCTGTTGGCTAGTTCTGGTTTTGGAAGGTGTGGCTGCTAAGGATTCAGCAATTTCTACCGGTTCATCTGTCTGAAGTTTTCTTTTGGTTTGGGATTTAGCTGATAATTCTTCTTCTTCCAAATCTTCTTGTTCAGAGTTTTGAAGGTGGCTTTTAGTTGGAGACTTATCTTTAGGTTGAGGTTTTTTGACTTCAAACTCATCTAACTCACTTAGCTCATCTCTCGGAGAGCGGCTTAAGGCTTTAGATTTAACCAGTGGTTCTTCCGACTCCAACTCATCTACGTCATCTTTTCGGGATCTTCTTTTGGTTTGAGAGTTGGGTGATGGCTCGTCGTCATCCGAATTTTCTATTTCATCTTTTCTGGATTTGATATTGGCTTTAGATTTCGATCTGTGCGATGGTTCATCATCTTCTAAGTCATCTAGCAAATCGTCTTTTTTAGACTTGTTTGCCGTTTGAGATTTCGATCGATGCGAGGGTTGCTCATCCTCTAATTCATCTAGTAAATCGTCTTTTTTAGACTTAGTTGCAGCTTTAGATTTAGACTTGGGGGAGGGTTGCTCATCATCCAATTCATCTAGTAAATTGTCTTTTTTAGACCTTGTTTTAGTTCGAGGCGAATCGAGTAATGCTTCAATTCCTGTTTTAGTAAATCGGTTGTCGTCCGGCTCTCCCAAGTGTTCCATCATGTATTTTCCTGTGGTAGAGCCGTACTCAGGTCGATCGCTCAAACTGAGGACGAGTCCGTTGTGCTTGACCTCCACGCTAATGCCAGGTTTGCCGTCGGCTTCCGTTAGTTCTTCAATTGCATCGGCAAAATCTTCTACGCTGGTGAGTCCATTTTCCTGGCAGTAATCTAAAGCTTTCTCGCAGCGATTTCTTAGGTAGTTGAGGATTTTCTTGCCCTCGGCTGTGTTAGGGGTGATGTAATTTCCCTGGCTTCGGCTTCGGGATGCTGTTTTTGTGGGCATAATCTTTGTGGCGGGGTGAGTGGATATTTCCCATGAAATTCGAGCAGTATGGCTAGTGACTTCACTCTAAAGTGCGGTTTTGGGGAGTTAAAGTGACCCCCTCCAATCGGAGGGGGAATCGTCGCCCACTAATAATTAAGCTGCTACGCATCTAAAGTATCTGTTGGTTGGGGAGGGGGAGAAAGAGAGGGGGAGAGGGGGAGAAAGAGAGAGGGGGAGAGACTTTGACGCTTTTCCCACAAAGATTGAAGTATACAATTTAAAGGCGCGACAGCTTATCCCCTGTTTGAAACTCACTAAAAAACTAACTGTTCGGTCAACGAGCTTTCCTGGTGTTCACACCTACCCGCTCTTAGATGTGCGGTAGTTGATATTAAAGTTGTGTATCTGCATCTCTTTTTTTTGAAGATGTAGAAGCTAATTCAACATCAACCTCTCTGAGGTATTTGATAAACTGAGAGCTGTTGTTTTCAGAAAGCTTCTTAATTATTTGACCTGTTTTCAAGTCAGCAGCTAAGACCGGATTATCAGCTTCATCTCTGACTAAACACCTAACATTGTTGCGAGATTGGGTAATAAAAGCTGTCCAGTTTCCCACAGGGATTGTAGTTTCTCCAGTTTGCTTATATGCTTCAGAAATCGCATCTTTCAGCAATTGTGAGAGGTGGGCGGGGCTGGCAGCAATGTCTTGGGGTTGAGACGGTGGTTTGTTTTGGGTAGGGGTTGGCGATACAAGCGATCGCTCTTGACAAGGAGTTGGCGATACGGATTGCGATCGCCCTTGACAAGGAGTTGGTACGACTTCTGAAAGTTCCTCAACTGATTCAATTAGTTGCACAGAACTAGGGTTGATGTTTAAGATCAGAGCGCTGCCTTTAGGCGAGGGTTCAA
Organism: Microcoleus sp. Z1_B2; assembly: GCF_036700325.1. Classification (NCBI taxonomy): domain Bacteria; kingdom Bacillati; phylum Cyanobacteriota; class Cyanophyceae; order Oscillatoriales; family Microcoleaceae; genus Microcoleus; species Microcoleus sp. Z1_B2. The sequence continues at coordinate 130,299 of NZ_JAUBOQ010000004.1, read as the reverse complement.
TAGTGGCCTCAAAGGTAGTGCCGATCGGCAATTTAGGTGAATTAGCAGAGAACATGGCTAATTCTTGTCCGTCAAGGAGAACAATAGGGCTACCGTCGCGCCTTGAATCGGTACCGCTAACAGAACCCACCTCAAAAGTCAATGTTTTCTGCCTCCATTTGGGACTGCTAAAGTCAACATCTTTCAAGTCATTGTACTTCTGTCCAATCAGTTCAGCTCTGTCAAACTGAAAGGTTTGCAACTGCTGGCAAATTTCATCTGTAAACAAGTTGAGAACCAATGCTGCTTTAGGTGTTTGGTTTTGGGACTCAAGCCAAGTATAATCAGCAGGAGCTACAATGCGTGAACTGACATCTTTGGTGCGACCAAGACCATCACGATAGGTTAAGTCTAAACTGTCGATGTCGTTGAGATTTTCGCCAAATTTCCTCTCAAGAATTCCCACCAGTTTGTCGCTGGGTTCAATTAACGCAAAATTGACCATTGGCAGACTCAGATGCAAAGTTGCTTCATATTTAATGCCTTTGCTGTCTAACAATTCTTTCCAATGTCCAGCTAAGTCTTTGCCAACTGGCTGTCGCTTCTTATCCCTGACAGTCTTACCGCTGCCGTCCAGTTCAAATTCCTCGAAAGGGACGCTCAGAACGTAAGTGTCTTTTGGCATTGCTTCGTGCAGTCGCTCGTACTCAGGTTCAAGGGTGAATTCAATCACCAGTTGGCGAGAAAGTTCCTTACAAGCTTTGCGAGGAACTTCTAAGTTGGGATTTGCGGTTTCGACGTGCCACATCGCACTAGCAGCTAAAAACCGTTCTTCAGGGTCAGTCCAAGCTTCAGTTACATCGGCTCTTAAGCTCTCGTATAACTTGCTGACTGCTTCTTTAATTGCCTTAGAATCGCCGCCGCACTCCGAGTGAATTTCGCCCATCCTTTCTCGATAGCGTTCCTTAATATCTTGTGCCCACCTGACATAATATTTCTCCCATTTTTCTCGCTCATCTAAGTCAGAAGGAGACTCAAACAAGTAGCGAAATTCGTCGCGGTGGCGGCTTTTTAGACGAGTCGGTTCCCACTCTGGATTAACAGCCTCCTTAGCGATGCAATTGATAGCGGTGCCGTCTCCTATAGGTAATGGCACCGTTTTGTAAAGCCTGGGGTCGTCTTTGTAGTCAAATAGGTAGCTTGGGTGCTGTTCTGACCACTGCTTAGCCTTGGACAACAAGGTGGGGTGGTGGTCTTCTGTACGAGTAGCACTTTTGGGACTGTCCACTTCAATTTGCAGGGCATCAAACAGCTTTCCAAGAAGCTGCCGCTTCTGTTGATTGAATAAACTTTCTGGCTGTCCCGGTTCTGCTGCTGACGATTGCACTCTCCCGATTAAGGTAGCCACCCAGCCGATTTTATTTTGGGCGATCGCTACGGCAATTTGCCGCAATTTGGTATACTTGCGATCGCCATCACTATCGGTAGCTTTAGTGTAGTCAACTTTCTCTCGCTTCTCAACTGCATCGTACTCATTCTCTTGATTAGCGTGCCTGGTTTCAGAGGCGATATTCGGCATTCGGGAAGCAGGCGTAATCACTAATTGATCGCCATCAAAATCGCATTGGTGATGCTGCATGGCTTGGTCTGGGTGAATGAAAACGCACCCTTTGTATTTCGTTAATGCGCGATGGCTTTTGTTGTCTACTGTGTAGCGGCGGATGTTATCTTTACTGACAATTGGGTATCGGGTAACGATGACTTCTGTGCCGTGTCGCAAGTGGGGGGCCACAATTGTACCGGGTTGGAGGTTTTCACAAGGTTGAGCCATTGCTGAACCATGATGAATTGCTCCCTTAATTGCTAAGTCTTTCCACTTTTTAGCCAGTTGTTCTTGCATGAAATCGACGACTTTGGGAAAGTCGAGGAGTTGACCGAGTTTGTCGTTCCTCAAAATTGAAATTAGCCGGGATTCGTTGCGTTGGGCTTTTTCATCTGTTTCGTCTTCTAATCCGCTGCTGTCTTCGTGAAGGCTAGATTGAAAAGCAGCTTTTTTGTCGTGCTGCTCCACTAAGTATTTGGCAAGTTGCAGCCGGTTATTTTGCAAGTCAGCTAGCTTTTGGGCTTCAATTTTGGTCGGTGTGGCTATGTCAGCCCCAATAGCTGCTTCGGAATACCAAATCGAAAATTGCCAGGAATTTTCGTATTCAGTTACTTTGGCGTTGCCTCGGTTTCCCAGTATAGCTTTGGGAAATTCGTAGTCGCCACAGGGGATAAGTTCAGCTAATTGCTCTTTAGCAACTCCTTTGATAGAGGAGCGATCCATAATGATATCATAATCCAAGTCGGAGGTTAAATTAGCATCAGGCAACAGCGTTCCTTTGGCAAGAAAGCTAATTTCTGGAGTGTGGCAGTCTTCTTGTCCCCATTCCTGCATCCAGGCAAATCTGAATTGAAAAGGTCGGTTGTAATTCCCTCCTAATTGTTGGGCTAGTGCCGGTGAAATTTTACCGTGACAGTCTCCGGTTTGCCACTTATGAGCTTTCGCTTTTTCACTTTGGTCATCGCTTTGAGAATCAACAATTTTGAGTCGCAAGGTTTCGCCGTCAAGGGAGCTATCTAACAATTTGGCTCCTTGGTTGCAACTGCTAACTAGCAGTGAGCCGTAGCGACAGGCGTGGTCGGGTTGGGTTTTGAATACGCTCAACAGTTGGGTTGAGAGTTCAATGTCTGCAAAGTACACATTTTTGCCGGAGCTGAAAGCAACTCTTCTGGTAATACCATCTCCGAAATCGATGTTTTTCAGAGGGTCGAAGCTGCTATCATTTTGGTCTGGTTTAACGATGGTTAGGGATGCTAATTCTTCAGGTTCAAAAAGCAGTTCAAGCAGGGAGTTACGCAGCACTTCTGATTCAGCTTGGTACCGCCCCTTTGCTCTACCGTCAGCCAAGGACATATCAAAGACTGGGATTTTTAGTCCTTCCCCAGCTACCCATTCTGTGGAGCGATATTCTGGGGTAAGTTTTCTTCTGCTCATTGATTAGCTCCTGAATCCTAGTTTTTACATTTTTAGGACTTACGCACAGTAATAGTCCCGATTTTGACAAGGTTGTTACTTCACAAATTCCTGCTACTGAGTGATATTCTCCCCCTCCAATTGGAGGGTTTAGAAGAAAGAAGTAGCGTGTTACAATCAGAATGACAATCCCAATGTGGAGAAAAAAAGTGAAAGTAGTTCGCACAACTACGGCTATGGAAAGCCAACGGGATTATTTCTCTGATAGCGATAGCGATGCACTTGCTCGCGTTGCTTTTGGAGAAGGTGAAAACAGTCAGCAGTTTGGCGGTTTGAGTTTTGATGCTGACGGGGTTATTAAAGGTAGAGCATCAACGTTGTTCAACGTCACCGAAGAACAAGTGGAGAACCCTCAATACTGGATTGATTTATAAGAGATACCGACCGAAATTAAGTCTTCGCTCTTACAAAACAAACGTGTCACATTGTAATACCATTTCTAAAAAGTCTTGCTACAATTTGCATCGTTGGGTTTATTTCACGAAATCAACCTACTGTTGCTACTGTTGCATGACTTTTCATAAATGGTATAATTCGGAGGGGTCTAATTCGGATATGTCTAATAATTCAGGTGTCAAATCAAGGCCTTCCTGACACCTGAAGAGATGGCTAACGCCGTTTTTTGGACGGCGTTTTATCCGAAGAACGACTCTCAAGCGTCTGGTTGGCTTGAAGAGAGTGCAAATTGTTACCGGGAAGCAAGCTGTAAACCACTTTGCGCTTGCGAAAAACCCTAGTGCCATCTACAGGCATTCCTTGTTTCCAAGCGTCTGAAATCGCCTTTTTGTCGGCAGAAATTACGATTTTTGTTTCGACTCGGCGATAGGGTTCTGGCAGTTGAGATGGGTCAATCAAAACTTCACAGGTAGGCGGATTTTCCTTGACAGTAATGCGGCGGTGTTTGCCAATAACTTCGGAAGTTAACACGCCGCACTCGTTGAAGTAGAGAACGGTTTTGTCTAAGCGCTCTCTCCACCCCTGGAGTTTGTTGAGAGCTCTTGAATGCAGTTCTATCAAATACTGCATTCGCGCTGTAATTCCTGCAATTTCGGCATCAATTTGGTCGGCTAAGTCGGCATGGGCATCAACAGCGAGTTCCTGGGTTTCTTGGGTTTGCCAAAGGGATTGCAGCAGTTGGTCGATTTCTTCTGAGCTTTCTGCAGATTCTAGTTGATGCCAAACTTGAGCCGCAGTTATTGAACTTTGAGCAAGCGTCGCTGTGGCTAAATTCATGCTTAGTATCCTCCGTTGATGCAGGTGTGATAATAATCGCGGCGTTCTTCGAGTTGAGTAAGCGCAGCCATTGTTTCCGGGTCGGATTTAAGAGAGATTTGTTTGTCCTTTTGAATTTTGCTAACTGGTTGAGAATGAGTTAAATTTTGTGAGTTTGACTGGGTGATTTTTTGCATACAATTCAAAAAACTTTCTTAAAAATAGCGCGACCGCGCTCTTAAAAAAAGGAGTATTTAAAGTTATGAATTATCCTATAGTTTTTTACCCAAAAGTGGTAATGCAATTCTGCCATCAATATCCTTTGCCAGAGGCAACTTCTAGTTGTGCCACCTCATCCCAACTTCAAGAAACTCAACAATTCGAGCAACCTGTTGTTTTGCTGACTCCGCCTCAACCACCTGTGGTGTTACCTGTCAAGTTGCTGTGGTTAATTTGGGTGTTTTGGCTCTATGGTGCGATCGCACTTCCGCTATTAGCTATTTCTTGGGGTTGGCTGTGGTGGGAAATGCTGTTGGTAGTAGCTGCTTATTCATGTTTAATTGCGGCTGCTTATAGTTATGTGTTTGGTTGTCGCCAAAAGCTGGTATCCAGGTATAAGCAGCAAGTTCTTGAGTACAAACAACAAGAGATGTTATCCCAACAAGAGATATTATCCCAACAAAAAAGATTATCCCAACAAGAGATATTATACCAACAAGAGATATTATCCAACCAACAGCAGGAATTTTCTAGTTTTAAGCTAGGAAAAGAAGGGTTGCAGACAGTTTTTAAAAGTGTAAAAATTGACTTACATCACAGAAATCGAGCGCTCAAGGATTTGATGTCACTTCGGGTTAGTCCTAATGGCACATCTCAAGCTCGGCAAGGAGTGAGTGAACAACGCTTTTTGCAATACTTACAGCAATATTTCGAGGAAGTTGTCCAAGCAGCAGAGTTTAAAATTCCGTTATCTCAGAGGAGCTATTCAGCAGATTTTACTGTAATTCACACTCCATCTGGACTCGGAATTGATGTCGAGATTGATGAACCTTATGCTGGCAAATCTAAGAAGCCCACTCACTGTTGCGATGCTGACAGGGATATGCGCCGCAATCAATTATTCTTAGAGTGGAATTGGATTGTGGTTAGGTTTACTGAAAAGCAGGTGGTTCAGGCTCCTTTGAGCTGCTGTAAATTCCTGGCGATTGCGATCGCCTTTGTAACGGGCGATCGCTCTTATTTAAAGCAACTGGAAACTCAACCCGATTTGCTGAGCGTCAAACCTTGGACAACAAGAGAGGCAAGGGCTATGGCTAAAAGCAACTATCGCCTTACTTATTTACCTGGATTTGGTGTCGGTTCTGCTTGCGATCGGCTTTCAAAGTTTTGATTAAGCACACGCAATATCCGAGTTATTGACTGCGATAAATGTTTATAATTAATACAAAGGAGATAAAATAGATATGCTGTCATTTGAAGAGGGGTTCATTGAAAGTCAACAACTCAACCAAAGACTTTTGCAAACGATTCGCTTAGTTGGAGAGTACAAGGGAAAGCAGGAGTTATTTAAGCAACAAGCGCCACAAGTTTTAGGCACTTTGCGCCAAGCTGCGGTTATTCAGAGTACCGAATCTTCTAACCGCATTGAAGGAATTACTGTGCCGCTAGAACGGATTAAGAAATTAGTAACTGAAAAAACAACGCCGCGCGATAGTTCAGAACAAGAAATTGCGGGTTATCGGGACGTGCTAACTACAATTCACACCAATTATACCCACATTCCTTTTAGTACAGGGTTTATTTTATCAGAAAAATTGGGTTTAAAGCCCCGTCCTTCTAGGACGGCTTTAGTTTCTATAAAGTGTAAAGAATGATTAAACATACGCATTTTGTAAACATAGTGTTTCGTAATACGGTAAGATATTTGAATGATAACATTAGAGTTTAAGTTGAAAGCCAAAGGGAAGCAATACCGAGTCATTGACGAGATGATTAGGACGGCTCAATTTGTCCGAAATAAAACTCTTAGGTATTGGACAGAGAATCAAGGGGTTAAGTTAGTTGACCTGTACAAACAATGCGCCATTATGGCAAAAGAGTTTGAATGGGCAGGTAAGCTTAATTCGATGGCACGTCAGGCTTCTGCCGAACGTGCCATTTTTGCTATCCAACGTTTTTGGGCTAATTGCTTTCGCCAAGAAACCAGGAAAAAAGGGATACCCGCAGTTCAATTAGAGGGTTGCAGGAAAGGTGTCCGACAGTGGGCATTGATTTAATTCGCCGTTTATTGCGCCGGGAGAGAGATGCTGGGCGTTTGCAATGTCGGGGGCGAGGGGTAGATGCTCGCTGGCAAAAGCAGTAGCTACAGAACTTATGCACAAGCAACTGCGTGTTGAGTAGAATCATAAAACTCAACACTCAGTTGCAACTATTTATGCAATTAGTAAGTTGTACTGCATTTAAATTGTAGAGCTCAATGACCTTCAAAAATTGTCAAATCCTCTCTCCCTCGAACACCATAGACCAATATGCTTGGGTTAAGAACAATCTGACTTTTAAAAGATGCATATATTGCCATAAAATCGTAACAGAGATAGAATTCGTTAGAGAGCGTTAACCCAAGCGTATTGCACCATAGACAATAGAGTTGCATTGCATTTATTCGCTCTTCAATCAGGAAATTATCTGCGTTTATTTGCGTTGAGCTGTCTTGAATCTGCGGTTAACCTATTAATCAAAGATTTAGGCAATTCAAGTCTAATCTAGATGCACAACAGGTTATTAGTTAAGTGCTGCTTCTGCATCGAGTTTGTTAACCTGCTGTCGCCCGAACAATTCTTGTGAAAGTTCGGGCCACCTTTCCAGAGTGGGGTCTTTTGCGACTACCAACTGTGCTGCTTTCCTAGCTTGCTCTAGTATGGCCTGGTCGTTGATTAAATCAGCCTTGGCAAATTCTGGCAGTCCCGCCTGCTGGGTTCCTAATACCTGACCTGGCCCTCGCAATCTCAAATCCATTTCTGCTAGAAAGAAGCCGTCTTGCGAAGTTTCCATTATCTTGAGCCGCTCTCTAGAATTATTTGATTTGGAATCGCTTACCAACAAGCAGTAAGATTGTGCCGTGCTCCGTCCTACCCTGCCTCTGAGTTGGTGCAATTGTGACAAGCCAAATCGTTCCGCGTGTTCGATTAACATGACTGTGGCATTGGGGACATCAACTCCGACTTCAACAACCGTCGTAGAGACGAGAATTTGAGTTTTATGGGCAATAAAGTTGGCGATTTCTGTTTCTTTCTCGGCGGAATTCATGCGACCGTGTAGCAGCCCGATATTGACATTGCGGAAAATATTTTCCCTCAAGTACCGATGCTCCTCAATGGCGGCTTTGAGGTCAAGCCGTTCAGATTCTTCGACAAGTGGCAGAATGATGTAGGCTTGATAGCCCAGTTGGATTTGTTGTCGAATTATTTCGTGAGCTTTGTGGCGAGTTCTACTCGTAAATAGCTGAGTTTGAATTGGCTCTCTCCCCGGTGGCAGTTCGTCCAGCAGGCTGATGTCTAAATCGCCGTGCAGTGTCAGGGCTAAAGTTCTAGGGATGGGTGTGGCGGTCATTGTCAGAATGTGAGGGCTAATGCCTTTTTGCTGCAACTTGAGCCGCTGTTGAACTCCAAATCGATGCTGTTCGTCGATCGCCACAAAACCCAGTTTCTTAAAGCTTACAGTATTTTGAATCAGTGCGTGAGTACCGATTAGCAAGGGAAGAAGCCCCAAGTTTAATCCTTTGGCAATTTCTTGACGAATCTTAGCTGTTGTGGAGCCTGTTAACAGCGTTACAGACAATCCCAGCGGCTCAAACCATTCACTGAGTTTGCGGTAGTGTTGGGAGGCTAACACTTCAGTCGGTGCCATTAGTGCTGTTTGATAACCGGATTGAATTGCTGCAAGGATGGCGACTGCTGCTACTACTGTTTTGCCGGCACCGACATCTCCTTGTACTAAGCGATTCATCGGAGTTGGTTTGCTCATGTCTGACAGAATTTCGGCAATGACTCTTTGCTGTGCTTTGGTTAGGGTAAAAGGTAAATTCTTGTAAAGTTTTCTGAGCTGTTTTCCTGTTGAGTTTAGGGAGTATCCTGGCTGTTGTTGCAAGGTATATCGGTGCTGCAATAGCCTTAATTGCAAGTAGAAAAATTCATCGAACACTAAGCGGTGGCGGGCAGATTCGAGGGTATTGCTGTCTGGGGGACAGTGAATATGTGCGATAGCTTTTTGGAGAGCTATTAACCCAAAACGTTTGCGAAGTCGTTGTGGCAGCGGGTCTTCAATAAAACCAACACAGTCAAGTGCTGTACGAATACAATGCCGGACTAGCTCGTTAGTTATGCCTTTAGTTAAGCGGTAAACTGGTACAATAGAGGTCGTGCTGGCTTTAGCATCTTCAAAGCTAACAACTTTAACTGTTGGGTTGCTGATGGTTTTACCATAGCTATCTTGTTTGACTTTTCCTGTCACTAATACAATAGCACCTTGTTTGTAAAGTTCGGCTTGGTGGGAACGCCATAGTTGCGATTGGTAATAGCTGTGGTTGTAAAATTGAGTGCAAACTATTCTGCCGGTTTGGTCGCAGACAATCCATTTTTGTAATGTAAGTTCTGGTTTAGTACGGCAGTCGAAGATACTGTGGTTGATAATTTTGCCTGCAATTGTTACGCAATCTCCTGTTTTTGTCTCAGCAATCCGAGTGCGTTTGAAGGCGAGATGTTCTCTAGGAAAATAGTAGAGTAGGTCTGCAATGGTGCGAAGACCTAGTTTTGCTAATTTTTGAGCTTCTGGAACAGCAATCCCAGACAAATGTTGTAAGGTGAGAGTTAAATCCATATTTTTGAAGGGATTTGAATTGGCTGAGAGTTAGCCGCGAACGCGGCTCATTTCCCGAGGGCTAATCCATCTATCAACAAGGAGGAAAATTTTGGTTGGCGTGGCTGAATTTGGGTATTAAATTTGTAGGGGCAATCACCCCGTAGTTGCCCACCGCTGACGTGACGGGTAAGCACTCTTATAATTAGGGCTTGCTAAAAAAGTGTACAGAGTGGATAAACGAGACTACAACACTTCGGACAGTTTTCTATCGCTAACGGTATAATGAGGGTTTCAGGCTTTCGTCAAGCTCGGATACAAACGGTAGAATGGCACTTTCAGGCTCTCATTCAAAAACTGTCCGAAGTATTGAGACTAGACAGCTTGAAAAATAGTAGGTTCGTTGCCTAATTCCCAAATTTACCCAGAGACTTCCCTGTGAAAGTCCAAGGGTTTTGAACCTCGCTTATCTTATAACTTGTACTTGTTCGAGCCCAAAAAGATTGAAACCCTTATCTGGTCTGCCTTCTGTTTTTATTCAGTCAGCCCTAATTACGTATAGGCAAAATAATACTTTGATTCAGCAGCGCCACAAAACCTTTCTGGCGTAGTTTTTGGAATTTATAAGATTTTAAACAGAAGAGATTTATGGCAATAATTAAGACAGTTTGAGGCGCCTTTATTTAAGCATAAATGAGTAAAATTTCAATTTTTATTTAATTGGCTGGTAATCGGAATATTTCAAAGCCAAAGCCAAAAAAGGTTCTGTATAATACAAAGCAAGTTGATTGCTAGGGCCATTAAAAACTGCATCAAAGGCGTGTTCAGCCCAAGGAATTTCGAGCAAAATAGTACGCGCGGCGAAGCTATCCCGTAGGGAATCGCCCGTGGCTCGCAATCGTTCCTAGAGCGATCGCCCAAACTTAGCCTGAACGATATGATCGCGACCTGCATAAACCAGTAGGCAAGGGGGAAGATTGGGTTTAATATAATTAATGGGGGAAGCCCGGTGGTAAAGCTCATTGAGTTCGTTTGGGGTTCCTCCCAGAAAGGCACGCAAGACGGCTCGAACGTCGATCGCATCAGGAAAAGATGGGTCATTGTATCCCCCAATAAGGTCGTTTGGCCCGTAATAGTTCACCACTGCTCTAACTGGAAGCACACTAGAATCATAAGCAGTTAGCATTGCTAAATGGGCACCTGCAGACCTTCCCATCAAAGCAATTCGATCGAGATCGATGGACCAATCACCAGCATGAGTTTTGATATAGGAAAGAGCGGCTTGTACATCCTCAAGCTGAGCAGGAAATCGATACTTGGGAGCGTGGCGGTAAGCAATTGCAACCACACAATAGCCTTGGGCGGCCATGTAGCGGCTGAATTCCTCATTGGAATCGGGATTGCCTCTCTGCCAAGCTCCCCCGTAGAGTGTGATAATCGCCGGATATTTGCCAATTTCCACCGGCCGATAAAGGTTTAGTTGCAGTGAAACTCCGTCAGGGTTGGCAAATCCAATAGCCCGATCGATCCTAACCTCTCTAATCGGAATTCCCCGGAACGCATCTGCTAGGATAAACGGTTGAGGGTGTAGCTGCGCGCGTAGAGCTTGAGGAACGGTTGCTAAATAGTTTGTTCCTAGAACTGCTTGCATTTCGGTAGCTATTGCTGCATTGGCTTCTGGGAATTGCATCAGGGGAAGCAGGCTCAGAATTAGGGCGAACAGGTTACAAATCGGTAAAATAATGTAGACTTTGCGTTGATGTCGTCTGGGCCGGTTCAGCAGAAGGGCGATCGCATTGATACCGACTAACCAAGGACTAATTTCTGGTGCTCCCACCGCCAAAGGGTACAGAAACAGCGTGGGTGCTGGTACGATGACCCATAAACTGAGAAATAGCGCGATCGCACTCAAGAACCAAGGGATAAATTGCGAGATTAAGAACGCTGCCAATAATGGTAACTTTTTGCGGCTATTCTTGGGGAGCATCGGATTTTCTGCTCCTAATTTTTAATCAGCTTAAACTAATATGGCGGTTACTACTAAGTGTGAGGTATGGTAGCAGTAATCTGTAAACCAGCTAGCCAGGATTTGAGAGAGAATTAAGTAGGTCAAAGATACAGAACGATAGTTCACGCCTACACGCATTTGTAGGACAAAACAGTTCCGGTCAAGCATCAGTGTTGCAAACATTGCATTATCTTAGTTTACCAAATTTGTGCAAATAGGGCAGAAGCGTTTGTGGTTCTTTTGCCTCTTGATTGTTCTCTCAAAACTTTTGTCTGCAACCCAGCATTCTGCCAGAACAAATTTTATTCCGCGTTCTCGGGCTGCGCCGCAAAACTTAGCCCCTCTGCCTTTTTTATGCTGATAAAGCCTTTCGTCCAAATCTTTAGTCCAGCCGACATAGTGTTGAGACGGACGAGTCGGACATATCGGCTGCTCAAAGTGCAGGAGATATACATATCCTGCTATTGTGTTTGCCATTTTTGAATGTGGTTTTAATGTTGGCTATTGGCTGCCGGAGAAACAAACTTGTCTCTCCGGCATAATTGAATTACCAGTCGATTTTTAGCTCGCAGTTTTTGTGGCTGCCGTTGCTGCTACCATTGCTGCTGTCGTTGTTGCTGTCGTTGTTGCTATCGTTGTTGCTTTCGAGAGGGAATTGGAAGTTTAATGCCAGCAGTTCTTGTTCAATAATTGACTTTCGATCTTGGACTTTTTTGTCTCTCACAAGTCGCAGAGCGTGGATTATTTTGTCGAGCGTTTGATAGCTTGTTTGTTGAAAATTCAGTACAAGTGTTGTTTCCTTGCCCATGATGTACAGTTCGTTTTCTGTTTGGTGGACGCAGGTTAAATTATTGAAGTAATAGGTGTAGGTTTGCGATAGTTCCATTTTTTTTTCCGATGCTTTATTTTTGGGCGCGACAGCGCTCATAAATTTGTTTTTTCGTAAATGTTAGTGAGTACGATAAAATGTATAAATAATTTATTTTTACCCATGTTGACTCACAAATTATTTGAGCAAGCACGGCCTCAATTTACTTAATAGTTACGCCAAAATAGTTGATAAATACGTTAAAAAAGCTGTCAAAATTAGTGGTAGCAATATCAGTAATTGGTATTCCTGCCTGGTAAGAATAATTGGGGGGATAAAACGGTTTACCCACCGTTATCAAAACCCTGAGATGCCAGAACTACCCAGTAATTTATGTCGCAACCAGGAAATTTGTTAGCTAGCGCTTTTATTTAATAAAAATCAAATTTTTAAGTGGCAATAACTAATCCAGTTCGAGGTTTTGGGTGTGCGGTTTATGCTGTTGGTGATTTTGTTTATGAGTTGGCTGTTCTTGTTCAATTAATTGTATCCAGATATCATTCCAACTTGACGGTGGATTGACAAGTTCTGCATCCGGTAGCAACGAGATCGCATTTCGAGCGAGCTGAGAATTTTCGGCAATCGCTATAATAACGCTATCGAGTTCTTGTAAGAATTGTATAGGTAGTTGTGAAGCTCGTTCAATTCCTAGGTAAATTGTGGGTGGTGCTGTTGTAGAGTTATCCTGTTCAATAAGCAAAAGTGAAAGGGCTTCGATTGGGTTACAGGCAATTACAGCTCGCTCAATTTCTCCGGTAGTGGCTACCCAGAAAGCAGCTTCAGATGACAGGGGATGGGTTGTAGTAAAGTTGCCTCTTTCATCGAGGACAAAAGCGAGCCTGGGTTCCCCCTCAAGCGTCCGTCCTGTAAAGACAGCCTTTTCTGAGCCGGCATACAGCCAAGAATGAGAGTGCAATAAATCGAGCAATTCTAAAGGTAAACTGTACTCGACTGCTAGATGCGATCGCACTTTTTGCCACTGAGTTTCATTCCTTTCAGGCAGGATTGACAGTTGTAACTCTAGCTCATTTGCTGTTGCAGGAATTGCAGGTGTAGTTGTTTCTAGCTCAGATTGTGACGACTCTAACTCATTTGCTGTTGCAGGAATTGCAGGCGCGGTTGCTACTAACTCGGATTGTGACGACTCTAACTCATTTGCTGTTGCAGGAGTTCCAGGTGCGCCTGCTACTAACTCGAATTGTGACAACTCTAATTTATTTTCTCTTGCAGGAGTTGCAGGTGCGGTTGCTACTAACTCGGATTGTGACGACTCTAGCTCAGTTTCCTCTGCCTCACTGAGGGCGATAGCTAAGTGTTGTGGCTGCATTAAAGCCTCAATTAGGGCGTTATCTCGCCCTTTGTCATAGCTAACGCCTCGATGCTTCTGCAATCCAGAAAAAGTGTAGGCTTTACCCAACTGAGTGCCACTTAAAGCGACCCCATCTAAATTGTAAGAAATGCCTTTACTCAAGCCGATTCCAGTTCGAGTCAATCCGACTTGCACCTCTACGCCTTGTTGCTGCAACCGCTCAACGAATTCTGGCATACTTGGGTTGTCTTGGGTAACTTCATCAATTAGGTCTTGTAATTGCACCCTGACGCTCTGGTTTCCCTTGCTTTTTAATTGCCTGTGTTCTCCTGTAGTCTGAGCTCGTTTGTCTGTTTCCCAACTGGGTGTAACAGTTTCCAGGCTGTAGTTCCGTTCGAGTTGGCGAATAGTTTCTTGGCTTTTGTAATAATCCCAGCTATCGTCAACGACACCTCCATCTAGACAAATGCGACTGGCGACGATGTGAATGTGGTCGTGTTGTGTATCGCTGTGCTTGACAACTGCGTATTGGTTGTTGTCAAATTCCATCGCTTTCATGTAGTTGGCTGCAATCGCCAGCCAGCGTTGGTCATTTTCTTCAGAATCTTCTAGTTTTTCGGTGCTATCGACAGATAAAGTGGCGTGAAAAACTGCTACTTTCAGGTTAGGTCTTAGTTGTCGGGCGATCGCAAATTCAGCAGCCAGTTCTTCAGGAGTTTGTCCGCACATAGTACCGCCAATTAGAGCGGCGTCTTTTTTGCCCAGCACGTAGTTCAGACAGCCCCGAAAGCCTGTACCTTTAATTTGTTTGCCAATCATAACCGTTTCGCAGTAGGTTTATTACATCAATTTCTCAGGCTTGTTAAAAATTAGCGGACTGTAGAATTGGTAAGGTTTGCAACTATTGCTTTAATTGTAGCTTGGTTCTCTCGAATGAGTTGCTGTACGCTTTCTAAGAGTCCTTTATTGACAACAACTGGTTCTCCCAATGCCACAGCACTATTGCAAGCTTTAGTAATTTGATTGAGGTTGTTTCCTGCAATCCTCAATTGGGTATCAATCTTGCACAAAACTTGATAGGCTTTCAAGTCAAATGCAGCTAGAGGGCGTGGCATGGTTCTCCTCAAAGCTGCACGGCGCATGAAGTCGCTCATGCTTAAATTTACTTGCTCTGCTCTTGCTTTGATTTGATTGTAGTCAGAGTCAGTTAGGCGAATGTGAATATGGTTGGATAGCAGCTCTCTAGGTTTGACGGACGGTAAAGTCTTCATAGTTTTTAATCAGTAAAAACCTCTTACCAAGATACAAGTTAACAACTGTAATCGACAAGCGCTATTCAGGTGATTTTATCCCCCCCAATTGGAGAGGGCTGTTTAGACAGTTTATTAAGGTAGAGACTGAGTATAATTTTCTTTATTTGTATAGAATAGTGGATTTAGGTGCGATCGCACTTGAATAAGTGATGAGCTTGTTGAATTGCTTTTGAAGCATTTTCTCCCTCTAATTTCTTAGAGCTATAGAATATTCAGCTTAAATCGTAGTACAAATAGTTACAGTTGTCATTAAAGCTAAAGAAAGTATTAAACCCGACCTTACGGTTAGGCTTCCGTAAAAGGAGGGTGCATTATTTCTCTTCCTGCACGTAAAAGTGCGGTTTGTGATCACAAAACCATTGCTTGCTACTAATCAAGAACAGCCAAAAGCAGCCTCAACCAGCAAAGGCAGTCTCTGCACAAAAAAGCAGTAATTTGACCGAAAAAGTCAGGCATTTGCAGGATATTTACAGGGATTTGCAGGTAAAGTGCACCCCCTGCAAATACCTGCACTTGCCTGACTTTATACTGCAAATCCCTGACTTTATACTGCAAATCCCTGACTTTAGCTGACGCAACAATTAGCTAATTTTTTAGCGTTTTTAACAACAAGTGGATTGACTTAATAGTCAAGTTGTGGCATCGGAATTGAATAAAAAATCAAGTTGAGCAAGTGTGAGAAAATTGGCAGGTAGCTAAAATTTATGAAGTGATTTTGTAGTGTAGTACCCACTATGCCAGCAATAAAGCTGAGGCTGGACTATCTGGTTTTTGCGTTCCGTTGAGGCTGTTCGCGAGTGTAAGGCTTACCTCGATCGAGTGTCCGCTGCTGTCTATTGCTAGCAGTTAACTACTAAACTACCATCGCCAGCCTTTCAATTCTTTGCAAGAGCAAGCGAGTGCGACCTGAATTTTTAGCAACGGGTGAGAGGAAAGCAGGCGCGATTTCGCACAGATTTGCAAGCTCGGCTCGAAACCATCCTGATAAAAATGCTTTCACTTCATAGTCAGCTTGTTGCACTTCCTCGAACAAACTAAAACGCCCGTCAAGCAGTGCCACAATGTCTTCAATATCAGAACTAAAATAAAAGTTACCCCCGCCTCTACCCATGAAAGCTTCTATTTTGGAAGCGAGGAGATAAGGCGTTGAAAAAATTAGGATTTGCCTACCACTTGGAAGTTGGTAGCGAATAGAGTTAGCAATGCCCGGCCTGTACCAGCGATTGGAAAACCCTAATACAGAGGAGTCGCACGGCATGACATCAATTGAAATGCCCTCATACTGCCAGCGACATAGGGGTGCACCTGATTCTGTAGTCTCTTGAAGCCCAAGGGTTCGCAACAAGTTCGAGAAGTTGTAATATTCAGCTCTGGACATGATTTCGACAACACAATCAACATCATCGGTAGGTCGAATGTCAGGAGCAGCCACTTCGTCCAGATACAGGGATATCGTTGCTCCTCCTGTGAAGACGATGGTAGTGCGTACTTGAGAGAGTATCCGGGCGACTGTTTCCAGCATGAATATCTGCTGATTCATAGAGCGACGATCCTCTTTTCAAGTTCGCTAGCGGCTAAACGTTGCTCCCGCACCCGACCAACTCGAATAGCGTCAATCAAGCTGAGCAAGGCGTAGAGTTCTGGATCGTTACTGGCAGCTTGGGGGACTGAGCGGTACAGAGGCGCGATTGCCTGCCCTCTCACGACACCTTGAGGGTCAGGCCAGACGTAAACCTCAGACGGTGAGGCAACCAGCTTGCTTTTCAACGGCTCAGCAGAATGTGCAGTTGGCAATCCCCGCGAGAGGGGGCCTGGCTGGGCGTAGAATACATAGCGCAACCCGTGAACCAAGAATTCCAACACCGCTTGCTTCAAAATTTTCCGCTCGGAGCCATAATACAGACCCGCAGCTTCAGAACGCTCAAGGGCAGCATGAACTTCTGATGCGCTCATGCCCAAGCTTTGAGCGAGAGAACTGTACGTCCAGTTCGTTGAATCCCAACTGTGGACTTTGAGTATTGCAAGGATATCTTGGGGTTTTAGCATAGCGGATGAGCGAGCGCATTGTTTCCTTTATTCTATATTCGCGAATAGCGAATAATTAAGGTGTGGCGACTTTAATTTACTGCGAGGCGTTCGTTGAAGGGCAATCGCCATGTAGCCAATACAGCGCTCGCCCCGGCCGCTTGAAGCCGTTGTAGGTAGGAGCGATCGCACTATAAGTTTCAGAAAACTTAGCCGGAACTTTCCTTTACCGGTATCGGTATAAATATATCTCCCAACATTGCTATTGCTACGACTGTTCCTCACTTTTTTTCCTAGCTTCCTATCAGGCATAAAATTTAGTTTACAAGAGAGCGAGTGAGGTTCGCTCCGCTAAGCGTGCGATCGGGACAGTTGGGGCAATTGACGCCGATGCTGTCACAAGGGTCTCCACAACAGCAGGAGCAATGTTCGTGCAATCAGCACAGTTGGATATCGGGTAAAAATCAAGTCGCTTGACACCTAGGATGCCCCATTCATCAGGGTGTATTATTTTTTTTCTGCACGCATTAATCATGGTTTGCGATCGCAAAACCATTGCTTGCTACCGATTGAGAACAGCCAAAAGCAGCCTCAACAAGCAAAGTCACGAAGAGCACAAAAAAGCAGTAATTTGACCGAAAAAGTCAGGCATTTGCAGGATATTTACAGGCATTTGCAGGTAAAGTGCACCCCCTGCAAATACCTGCACTTGCCTGACTTTATACTGCAAACGCCTGACTTTATACTGCAAATCCCTGACTTTAGCGCTCCACAACAATTAGCTATTTTTTAGCGTTTTTAACAACAAGTGAATTGACTTAATAGTCAAGTTACGGTATGGTAAGTTGAATTAAAAATCAAATTTCAGAAGTGCGAAAAAATTGGCAGCGTAGCAGCCGTTATGTCAGCCTTGGCAGTTGCATAAATTGCTGTTGTCGGACTCGCGCTTTGCAATCGGCTAAACTGTTGGTATGAAGGCAGGTTAAGAGCAGACCCTAATACGGTGTCTTAATGGCGAGAGCGTCTGTGATCGTTGCAATTAGGTCAAGGAAATCAAATTTACCCATCTAGGACTTAGAAGTGCTACTGCTAGGTCAGGAGATGAGACAGACGCTAGAGAGTTGGCGATCGACCTAACTAGGACAGGATGCGGAATGACTGCCAGGTTTTGTAGCTACCAAAACGCCTGTCATTAAACTTCAGCTTTTCGCTCGCAGCCTGCGTGGTCTCAACTTGTGATCGAAATTCCACCAACTGTTGAACCTGTTGAACCTTCAGCTTTTCGCTCGCAGCCTGCGTGGCCTCAACTTGTGATCGAAATTCCACCAACTGTTGATTTTGAGCCCGTACCTTTTCTAATTCGTTTTCGTGCCTAATTTTCAGAACGAGGTTGCTTGCATCTGCTGCACGTACACTGCTGGGAATGCTGGTTCCCAGGTCTAGAGAGACGGCGATGTGTGTCTTGTTAGTAACCATTTTGTTGATGTTTGTAATTTTGTTCTGTGTTTAATATCAACAAAGATTTATCAGGATAGGGCTTTTTCCTAATATCGAAGCGACGCGCGAGCAACCAGACACTCATTAGGCGACCGGCTCACGCGCTGCCCGTTGTGCGGATGGTTTCTAAGATGGCCTCGACTGTTTCAGGGGAATACTTCGGCATTGAGTGCGCTAACGATATGTGTGCCCATATTAGCCCACCGGCCCCGGCTTTCTGGGGAGTACCCATCTCTAGTGGGGTGCCGGTGTATCCCTGTAAAAATTTGCAAGATTGGTTTGCGCCACCTCATCTGCCGGAAACAGGCTTTCAATCCGCAGTTCCTGCAACGTGATGTCATGAGGAGTACCTAACGTGGCGATCGCCGAAAATAAGTTAAGGCTCAGTCCGTCTTTGACAAACTGTACCGTCAACAAGGGTAGTTGCCAGGTGCGGGGTAGAGATTGCTGCCACAAGCGGGGGGCATCTGGATAAGCTTGTAGTTCTTGAAAAAGAGCCATAGATTCGTCGCTATGTCCATCGACGAACGCTTCTCGATACACCCGTTGCATCAGATGGCTAGCAATTTCTTCCCAATTCCCCACAAACGGCTTGAACCCTTGAGGATGAAACATCAGCCGCATCAGATTAATCCTGCCGTTGATGCAGAAATGGTGTTGCAGCTTCTCTGGATGAACTAACCAATTGGTAAGCTGTTGCGCGGCTGTATTGCTCTGGATTAAATTCCAATAACGATCCATTACTAATGCCGGATAGGGTTCTTGCTGGCGCAAGATAAACTCTATGGCTTTGCGGATCGGTTCAACTTCAGGCGCTGATAAATCGCTTTGGGAATAAATCGGCGCAAAGCCCGCCGCCGTGAGCATGATGTTTTGATCGCGCAGAGGAACATGTAGCACAGCCGCCAGTTGCAGTACCATATCCCGGCTGGGATTAGCTCTGCCTGATTCTAAGAAGCTGATATGCCGCTGAGAGACATTGCCAGCTAAAGCCAAATCGAGTTGACTCAAACCGCGTTGATTGCGCCAGTGTTTGAGCAGATTCCCAAAGGATGCGTCTCGGTTTGGAGTTGATTGCGTTGAGGTTGAAGCGCTCGCCATTTTACTATCCTTATTACCTCGTAGGTAATTGTTTATATTATCTCGGAGGGTGACAATCAGAGCAACAGGGTTGATGACGAACTTTTACGCTTCGCCAAACCAAGTCCCTGTTGAAGTGCTGATAACAAAAGGAAAGTGAACCTATGTCCAATGCAACTTATCTACAGCGGCAACTACCTACATCCAAAAAATTTCTGTCAACCCAATCGCTTTATCTGCTGCTAACGATTATTGGTGCGATCGCGCCTTGGAGCTTTCTGCTGAAGTTCTTTCTCCAGAATGGTCTTGATCTCGATTTATTTTTCCAGAATGCGTTCGCTAATCATGTCGCTTCTGCCGTAGCAATAGATTTGCTCATTTGTGCAGATGTCTTCTTCTGTTTTTCATTTATTGAGCTAAAGCGATTAGGTTTGTCTCGTCGCTGGTTGTTTGTTTACGTTGTCGCTACTTTTGGCATTGGTGTATCTTGTGCTTTGCCTTTATTTTTATATTGGCGCGAACGAGCGTTAGAAACCCTAAAGTTTGAGCATTAAGCTCTACGTAAAGACTTTCTGACTACAGCTCCGCGTTATCGTCTTACCAACAGTTTTTATGGTCGAGTAAAGGGAGTAATAATGGAAAGAAGAAGGGGAAGAAAACCATGCTTAAAAACCTAGGATTGAAGGAGCGACTTATCAAAGATAATTGCACAAGCTATAGACCCTAAAAAATCATGTGTGGTCAAGTTTGAAAAACCTCTTTGTATCCGTTGGCTAGCTCAAACTCCAAGGGTGGGAGAAGATAAAGTTCCGCTTTTATGTATATGCTCGCAGATGGTAATGCAGGGATTTTGATCTATTTCACCTGTTTTTCCTGCACATTACTACCTTTCTTCGTCCGAAAACCCATACAGTGTTTACTTGAACCACTTATTGAGCAAGCCCTAGTTAGTTAAGTATATTTGTCCATCATACCATAAATGTGCAACGCCCAACGCCCAAGTTCTAGGATGTGCCGATTACTCCATGATTCATGGCATCATTCATCAACGCCGCATTTCTTTCTCGAAATCGCAGTGTGAAAATGCTACCCGTACCCAATTTACTTTGCACAGTCAGGCTACCGCCATGTGCTAAGGCTATAGCTTGCGCTATCGCCAATCCCAATCCCGAGCCGCCAGTAACGCGATCGCGTGAACTGTTAACTCGATAGAAACGATCAAAAATTTGCTTTTGATCTTCTGCTGCAATCCCACACCCTGTATCTTGAACATGAATCACAACTAAATGGTCATTTTTTTCTAAAATAACCGTTACTTTGCCACCAGGTGAAGTGTATTGAATGGCATTGACAATTAAATTAAAAACTAAGCGATAAAGCTGGTTAGAATCACCAATAATAGTCAATGGCTGATGCACCGGCAATTCCGATGTTAGCGCTACCTCTCTGGCGATCGCCATTGCTGCCAATTCCTCGACTAAATCGCTAACCAAGTCATTTAAACAACACAATTGAGGGCGATCGGGTATCGGTTGATTATCCATCCGCGCCAACAGCAACAAATCAGCCACTAACTGAGTCAATCTGCGGTTTTGGCGCTCTACAGTTCGCAAAATTTCCCGCGCTTCTTTTTCATCCAATTCAGACATCAACAGCCCGGATTCTACTGTCGCTTGAGAGGCGGCTAAAGGCGTTCGTAGTTCGTGAGCGGCATCCGCTGTAAACTGTTGAATTTGTCGGTAGGAAGCATAAATTGGTTTCATTGCCAATCCTGCCAGCCACCAACTAGAAAAGCCTACCAAGATTAACGCAGTAGGCAATCCCAACTTTAAAACTAATTTGACTGTACTGAGATAATCGTTGAAGTCTTGCAAGCTCCGCCCCACTTGAAAGTATCCCCAATTTTTCTGATTTTGAGTATGCAGTGATACAGAAATTTGGTGATAAATATTGCCTTTGCTGTCAGTAATGGTTTGCCAGTGTTGTGAGTTAAAAGTCCCTAGCAATTCTTTGGGATAAGCGCCTGCTGTAGCAATCAAATTTCCTGACTTATCAAATAAACGGATATAGTAATAGCTTTGGTTGATAGCGCTTAAAGTATGGCGGCTTGGCAACTGTTCTTTAATGCCGTTAACTCCAATTACGCGGAGGTTGGGCAAAAGTTCATTGACTATTGGTTCCAGGCGTCCGGGCTGCTGCAATTTGATTTCTAGGCTGTCATGTAGCGTTCCCGCTACCGATTCTAATTCCCGGTCTAGGGCTACCCAGTGAGCGTGGGCGATCGCCCTATATACACCAAATCCCAACAAGCTTAAAATCAAACCCATTACTGCTGCATAGGAAATGGCTAATTTCCAGCGAGTCCGATTAAATAGTTTATTTTGATTCATCTTTCCTAATAGGTAATTGGTAAGTGTTAAAGTGTTAATAGGTAATTGGTCAGGACATAACTCTCATTTATTGCAGTAAATTGTTTCAAAAATTGAGCAACAAAAGATAGCACTCTTCCGACTTTTTCAGCTTTTAGCCTTTAAGTAATAGCAAATTTTAAATTGCAATTTTCTCGAATTTATTCAAGTTAATTGCAATTTAAAATCCCTAACTGCCAGCTACCTTTAGTAGGTTTGAATTAAAACTGTACCGAGTGGTACTTCTGCGTTTATTCCCGCCATTTTACCAGAGATAGCGTACATCCAACTCCGACTGTAACCAGGAGTGTGAATGCCCCGCATATCAATCGATATGGTGGTATCAGGAGAAACAGGTTGGGAGAAAACCACTGTCGCTTTTCGGTTATTAACAGAAACTTGAGACTCGATTTTTTGACCAGATTGATTTGTTACGTCAATTCCGCTACGCATTTTCACATCATCCGGTAAATCAATTGTAAGTGCCGAAAGAGGTTTTCCCTGAACGTGAACTTCAAAATGATGAGTAGCACCCTGAAAGCGAGCGCTATTGGGATGGGCTCCGCTGTGAATCAGGTGAGAAATATTAGCATTTCGCATCGCTCCTCCCGCAACAGTAGCGGGGGCATTATATGACAACAAGAAGGTGAATGCAGTGGCGTAAACTAACTTTTTCATGGCGATGCTCCTCAAATAATTAACTCAATGGACTCGGCATTAATGGGTCTAAAAGCCCTGAAATAAATCCAGGTAAGATGTCAGTCGCTTAGGAAATTAACCTCCAAAAGCATTTACCACCGTGGGAGAGTTTGAATATTGGCCGTACCAACTTTACTGTCTGAACTCTGACCCACTTTCTTGGCATAAACGCGGTATATATAATTACGCGGGTAGATGGAAGCCTCAACCTCAAGCATAGAAATTGTCAGCACAGTCCCGGCAACTACAGGTTTGGAGAAAACTACCATTGCTTTTCCACCTTTAACAGAAGTTGTTGCCTCAATCTTTTCACCGGATTGCCTGCTTACTTCAATACCCTTGATTCGCAGTGAGGGCAACTGAATTGATAGTTCTGAAATGGCTTCTCCCTCAACGTGAACGTCAAAATCGTGGAAGGCTCTCCAAGTTGGGTAGTCAGGATAGGAACGGCCTCCGACAATGTGAGGTGATTGGGAATCTCCCGGTATTCCTGTTGCTTTTGCTGCGGAGATAGAAGAGGCAATAATTAGGGCAAATGCTGCACTAATGCTAATTAATTTTTTCACGACTGCACTCCTTGAAAACTAACGTTTGGCTTATTTCTTAGTTTGATACGTATGGATGAAACCAGGATGAAAGATCGGCCGTAACACCTGATTTTTTTATTGATAGCTGCGAACCCGTGCTATACCGAGGAGAATGTCTGTATTGTCGCCAACTAATGTAGCAGTAAGTTGGTACATCCAAGCGTTAGAAACTCCAGAAATTATTACTTTATTCATGGTAATTTTGATTGTGTTTTCGGGAGAAAGAGGTTGGGAGAAGGTTAGTATAACTTGATTGCTGTTGACAGAAACCTTAGTGTCAATTTTTTGACCTGAATCGTCAGATATACTGATATCATCCCTGACAGTTAACCCCGCAGGAACGCTAATTTTTAATTGAGAAATAGCCCTAGTTCCTTGAGGAATGTGTAGCCGGAAAGTATGCCTGACGATTCTTGCCTTAGTTTCCGGAAATTGTACTGAACTATCAATGTGAGGAAAATTCTCGGCGCCTGTTCTGGTGCTCGCATGGACAGCAGGAACTAAAACTGCGGCTGACAGAGCAAATACAGCACCGTAAATGAGTGTTCTCATAGTTTTGACTCTCTAGGAAATTAAGTACAGTACGCCAACCTACTTCAACATTCATATTTGAAGAGTTAGCTTCTTATTAACTAGATTGACAGCTAATTATGAAATCAAGATGAAATATGAACCAGTGAGAGGTGAATTTTAATAGCAAACAAGCGCTTTACTCTCTTACTTGGAAATGAAATGAACCCAGAAATTTCCATCTGCCATACAAACGCGACGGATTAAATCATAGGAATAGTGAAGATAAGCTCCATTGGCATTGTTGTTATACCCGCTAGCAAACCATTCTCCATAAGGATCGTGAACAATCAAGCCAGTTTCGTCATATCCAACTACGGGCAGAATATGACCGAAAGAAGTAAAATAGCCATGTATGACAGTTGGGTTTCCATCTACTAACCAATCTTTAACTTCCTCAAAGGTCGCATTCTCTTTAAAGGTATCTTGAGCACCATACTCTCTGACAATTTTTGCCAAGTCGTAGGGGTTCCAGCGACTGTAACCTTTGTTGAGTGCATATGCGTAGAGTTCGTCCTCAAATTGACCGATCGTGTCCCGGCGCGGTTTGTTGAGGAACTGCAAGCACATTGCCATTGATGTGACATTGCAAGCACCAGTCGGATTATAGTAATTATCCAGTTGGTATTTGTAAGGAAAATTAGCAAGTTGAAAGCTCTTAGGCTTAGTTTTTGGATAAATTACCTTTCCTTCTTGTAAAATTTGGACGTGCGACCTATAGACATACCAGATTTGAGAATTTTTAAAGGAATCTTTTCGCAAAGCTACTCGGATGTGATCGCGAACCATTTCATAAGAGACAAGCTCCAATACTTTCCCCGTTTCAATTTTTTGTTTCTCTGCATCTGATAAATTTAACGCATAGATAGGTCTAGCCTTGAGAACTGTCTCATTAACTATCTTGAGGACAGGAGGTGGAAATTTGAGATCCGATGGCTTGGCTTCAATAAGTTTCTCGGCTGTTTTTGCTCCGATAAATCCTGGTTCATCAGTGCACTGAATCAGCTTGTGAAATCGATTGAGAGCCGCAGTAGAGACTGGACTAAAGATGCCGTTGGCTGGAGGGTCTAGCAAACCTAAGTCGATGAGACGAATTTGGATTTGGCGAGTTAGCTCTTTATCGGCAGCGATCGCCTTTACATCCACTTTCTTATTGGTTCCTACAATGTTTTGGAGTTTCATAATTAATTTATTGAATATTGGAACTAAATGTTAAACCCATTTCCCCATTTTCGATCGCCTCGCCCCCACGGATGTTGCGTAAATCCAGATTAAATTCCCAGAATGTACTGACTGTAATTCTTGGGTAAAAGTTTTTGCAACAGGTAAATAATCCCAAAACAAACTAGCAAATCTACCGTCACTAAAACTCCGAGCTTGAGCAGTGGCTCGGCAGAATACATAAATTTATAAGACGCTAAATTAACATAGTTTACTACCATCACATCTAGCAGGTATATAGGAAAGGAGTAAGCCGCCAATATTTTGACTAATTTCGATAGTTTACTGGGAAGTATGATGCTTTGAGAAAATGCCAATATCGACAGTACGAACCAAATTGCGTATCCTTGAGTAGATAGTTTAAAAAACGATCGGGCAAACCAGGCATCCGAATTCACTTCACTGAGTAGGTAAAATTCCCAAATACTCGCTAGATAGAACAAGATAGTTGCTGCTAAAATAAGCATTCTTTGGCGCTGAAGGTATCCTTGAATGTTGTCATAGCAACTGCCAAGAACTAAACCAGTGGAAAACGGCAAAATCCAACTAAAAATCCAGCGCTCTATCAGCGGTATAGGTATGGAAGGTAAGTATTTGAAAGCAACTAAGTAAAAGACTATGGTAAAAGCTATTTGAATGGTGAAACCCAAAGCCAAAACTTTTCGGGGCTCAAAAAATTTTAATTTAACTAGAATCCACCACCACAAATAGCATTGAACAATCACAACTATAAAGTAATAGGGGGGCAGCACAGAACCTGTCAGCACATCTCTAACTAATCCAAGTAAATCAAATCGTTTGAGGTTGCCCAAATTATTTAAAATGTAGAAGGCTACTGACCAAAAAAGATAGGGCGGTATAATTCTCGACAGCCTTTTCTTTAATATCAGCGTCGGGTTATTTTGATTTTCAAGCTTGTTGGTAAGAAAAAAACCGCTGATCAGTAAAAATGCAGGTACGCAGAAAAGCTGGAGTGTATCGATCGAAATAAATAGAATTCTGCGATCGGGTAATGACAAAAAACCAGCATGAATAATCACAACACTGACGATCGCCAAAGCTCTGATTAAATCGAATTCAGCAAACCTAGTAGATGCTTTTTGCATTGTAAAAACAGGGGTAGTGATGGTAGCCACACTCGGCTGCAAACGATATTTGTCAAGGGTTTCAGTCTTAAGTTGACACCTGCGGGCAGTGACGTATCCCTACTACTTGGCGGGTGCAACACCAGAAACGTTACATTCTGATTAGACAGCGTTTAACCGCGCTCAACTTAAGGTTTACATTCCTAAATGAAATCAGGATGAAAATTTTAATATTGATGCGACTTATAGTGCAGGTAAATAGCTCATCTCTGACAGCAATCCGGTATGCTATCATAAAATTGCCGAATTACCCTACTGTGAAAATGACAGAATGAAACTTATAAAAATGAGCGAGCAAAAATTAAAAAACCCAATTCTCCTATGGATGGGTATGGGGATAGCAATGCTGGCGTGTTGCCTTGTGCCTATGGCTGCTTTCTTCTTTCTAAACGGAAGTTGGCGGGCATTAGTTGGTCACGACAACAAACAGCCCGCCAGCAACCCGTCAACCAGTCAACCGCAGATTCAACCTACTAAAAAGTCTACCGAGTGAAGGTGAATCGACCGTCTACCTTTTGACCGTTAATATCAGCAGTAATCTTCATCTGATACTGACCTACAACTTTTCCAGGCAGGAAAGCTGTATAGTGCTGGTCTTTCTGGTCATAAGTGAAGGTAACAGTCTTTTGAGTGCGATCGGGCATCTGAATTTGACCGGTTATCTTCGCATTAGGTATTGTCTGGTGGTTGTCGCCTCTTTGCAAATAGAAATCCAGGTGAGTTTGAGTGGCTTCTTTCTCGACCACCAACTCTAAATGATAAGGCCCTGATTCAACGACTTGACCGCCTTTGTTTTGAGCGGCGGCTATCTCTGTTCTTGTAATGGGTTTTGAAGACGAGACGGCAGAACTGTTGGCTGAAGTAGCAGCTTGGCTGTTGTTACTTCCAACTCCCAAAAATATTAGCCCCACAGTACCCAGAATAATTAAACCTGACTTTACTGTTTTCATGGTCTTTCCTCGTTTGATTAGGGATTTTGTACTCTTATAAATTTCCGAGCATTGACTTTCATTAATGCTAGAGCATCTAAATGATTATTCCTTCTATTCCTCGCTCAACCGGATAATCTTGGTAATTTAGACTATTCATTTTGCGAGAAAGCTGTGCTGCTTATCCTGTGTTTAAATCATTTTAGGGGATTTCCGATCAATTGTAAGAAAACTTGCATTCTATTGATTGAAGCTAAAACGACCGTCAACTTTTTCTCCGTTAATATCCGCAGTCACTTTCACGGGATAACTTCCTGCATCTTTGCCTGGAAATACAACGGCGTAATGTTTGCCATCAGCATCGTATTTGAAGTCCAGCGTTTGCTGCTCTCCATTCGGAGACTGCACTTGTGCCGTCACTTTTGCATTAGGAATCGGTTCGTGGGTATCGCCTTTTTGCAAATAAAGATCTAAGTGAGTTCCGCTATCCTCTTTCAGAGTTAAAAGTTCTAGGTGGTAAGGTCCAGACTCGACAACTTGACCTCCTTTAGATGGTTTGGGAGGTTCTGTTTTAGCAGATGCTGCAGGAGAAGCGGCCGAACTGGAAGTATTAGGTTGAGAGGCAACAGGAGCGGATGTTGGGCTGCTGTTTGGGCCGGTTCCTTGGTCGCTTTTGCTGCAAGCTCCCAAAAACAGCAATCCGACACTGCCTAGAATAACTAAGCTTGACTTGAGCGCTTTCATTCGATTTATTTTTTGGGTACAATAATTAGAATATGACACCCAAAAATGAAATCTGGATGAAATCTTCAGACTTTCATACAGGTATTCGGATCGTGACCTCGGAAATTCAATATTTTTATCATTTTTAATCTTTCCCCCCCTTGACTCTATAGCCGACTTGAGGGTTTATGCTATATATAGTTTCCCAAAGAAACTTTTCGATCCTAGATTCCCCGGTAAAAATTCATGATTAAAGCAACTCAGACTAAACGCTTCACTCTTGCAGCTTTGACGGCAGTTCTCCTGACAGCAGGTACAGCCGCGGTTGTCTTTGCCGCCGGCCCCTGTACTACTCCTACTCCTGACTGCCCTCAAGCTAATTGCGATAAATAATCCTTATTTTCCCCGGTGTGTAGATTACCTCACGGATTTTTAACAGGGATAAGCAAGAGAATATCCGACAGCAGCACGATCTCAATTTTGAGTGACTGCTGCTTTTTTTTTCAATATTATTTTGGACAAGATAGAGTATTTTATCGAAAAATTGGATGACTATAACCACTACACAAAACTGAAAGTGGCTATCACTATAATGATTGGGTTCAAACTTGCCTAAAACTGCTATGAAAAAATTTGGAACAGAATCCTTAGAACAGCAGCTACTAAAAAGTCGTTCAACAATTATACTTACTCACATCAAATCTGGTAGCTAGTTTTCTAATTGCTCTTTTACCCTGCTTCTCGAATAGTGCGATCTTGCTTGTGTGCACACTACATATAGTGTGCACACAAGTAAGTGCTGAGATAGTATAACACCCTGGCGGGGTGACAACCCCGCCAACTGTAATCGACAATTAAAGGGACGGCGATGGAGAAACTAATGATGATGCCAAGAAGTAAATACTGATTAGCGATCTCTCAAAATTTTGATGGTTTACTCCATGCGATCGAGGATGTCTTACGCCTTGCGTCCGGCGCAGCCTTGGCGGTTGCTATAATTGTTTGCGTAAATTGAACGCGAGACAGGATACTTCTATTGTTAAAGAAATAATCATCGCGCTCGCAGCCGCAATTGCACCCGATGCCCCAAGCTGAACTGCACCGAACGCAACTAAAAGCAATATAGTCGTGCCAATCCAAGTTGCATAATTCAGACCTTTGGTTTGACCTGCCCCGACCAAAAAACCTTGAGTAGCATTTTGCACCGCCACCAGAAGGGGTACAAACGCGCACAACAGCAATACGGGACGGATACTCTCAACCAGGGCTTCATCGTTGCCGATAAAACTTTGCACAACCTGCAACCCAAATGGCGTTGTACTACCTAAAAACAACAGTAGCGAACAAAATCCACCCACACTGAGAGCAAATGCAATTAATTGGCGATCGCTCACTCGATCTCGATTTTTGATAATCACCTGTTGCACCATGCGAGTCGCATTGGCAATCACCAAAACCAATCCCCAAGCCGCAGGCCAAGCCGCCAATGCAATATTAGCGTCTTGGGCGCGGGCAATAATTCCCACCAGGACAGCACGTCCACCCCAGACTACTAACATTGAAGAGCCTAAAGGCCAGTAGAAATTCCACACACTTTTGAGATTGGTGGGTAGCTTTAACTCAGAATCAATGGGTCGAGGCAGACGAGTGGCTCCTAGCCGGTGCGCCGCAATGGTTACAACCAGCGCCTCTGAGAGAACCCCCGCGATCAAAGCAGTCCCCGCCAGCACTGCGCCTGACATTTTCAACACAAATCCGCCCCATAACGTTAGGGCTACAATTAACAAACGAACCATGCTAGCTTTGGCAACCGCCTGAGAATGACCTGTGTGGATGAGCAATCCTTGAAAATAACGCCGCCACGCGATCGCCAAAGGCCAGAGAAACATTAACGTCAACACAGTCTGCACCGTCTGCCGCAATTGGGGTGGAATTCCTAACAGCGTCCCCCCCAGCGTGGCGAAAATAAACGGCAGCGTCAGCAGCAACAGTAACGCACTCAGTCCGCCGCCTGCTAAAAGCGTAAATCGCCACAAGGCGCGACGCGATCGCCCATTCGGTGCAAGGGCATTCGAGGCGTGCAGAATCATAATAATCGGACTTTCAAAAAAGACCGCGAGGGCTTTGGCAATGCCCACGGCTGCCAAATTCACCCGTGCATCGGGTAAATGAGCTAGGGCAGCCGTCATCATCGGATCGCCAAAAGCCATTGCCACATCGCTGAGGGAGAGGGGAATAAATTGCCGCCATAAATCTAGCAGACCGATTTTAGACGGACTTGGAGAAGCCTTTAAGGTCATTGTTTATACAGGTTGTTGCTGTCGCACGAGGGTAAGAGGGACGCTTTGAAGGGCGTTAATTGTAGCGGTGAGGGCTTTTTGTTCCAAGATTTCAATCCCTTGCTCGGACAGCCATTCTGGATTGTAGACTGTTTCGAGATAGCGATCGCCCCGATCCGGGTTCAACAGTACCATGCGTTGAGAATGGCGATGCTGCTGGCTGTAAGCTAGGGCAGCGGCAACGATAGCGCCTGTGGATGCTCCTAACAACAAGCCTTCTCGACGTGCCAGGGCATGACAAACAGAAAAGGCAATGCGATCGTTCACAGAATACGCTGCATCCAGTGCCATTGGATCAAAATTGGGCGGTACAAAAGATAACCCCAATCCTGTCATTTTATAGGGGTGAGACGGCGTGCCAAAAATAGCCGAACCTGCCACATCTACGCCGACAATTCGAGTTTGGGGATGACGCTGTTTAAAATATCGGCTAATTCCCGCCAATTGTCCCGCCGTACTAACGCCAATAACGATAACATCTGGTGCTACGGGAAAAGCCTGTTCGATTTCGCGAGCAGTAAATTGCTCGTGGGCAGTTGGGTTTTCGGGATTGCGGTGCTGGCAAGGATACCAGGCACCAGGAATGGTTTCGGCGAGTTCTTTGGCTTTTTTCATCCTCGCAACTTGCATCGATCCATTGGCATCTGCCGCACTCAGGGGGACATCTACCAATTCTGCTCCATAGGCAGCCAGCATTCGCCGAATCGGGGGCGGTGTTTTACCATCGATGACAATCATCACGCGATAGCCTCGCGCTGCACCAATCATTGCTAAACCAATGCCGAAATTACCCGAACTAGATTCAACAATTGTGCCGCCGGGGGCGAGTAACCTGGTACGTTCTGCGTGTTGAACCAGACATACAGCATTTTTCTCTTTAATGCTGCCACCGGGATTACAGGATTCTAATTTGAGATAAAATTCGTGATGCTGACAGAGTTCGCTCACGCGATTGAGACGAACAATGGGAACCTTTCCAATTGCCTGGGTGATATCGCCAGCTAGGGATGATTTCAGCGCTGTTTGTAGAAGTTGAATCATTGATTTAGATCCTTCAAAATACACGGTAGTTAGTCCTGGTCATCTATCTTGCTTGCCTGCGGAAAACTTTAGTATCCGAGCGCGAGATCATGCTTATCAATAAGCCAGAAGCCCTCTTTGCCTAATTACAAGCTTGCAACGCCACAATCAGGGTAAACGCATCTAATTTCTAAATTCCCATGTATAGCTTCTGAGTAGAGACAAAAGCGCTATAGGTGGAAAATTAGATCCTTCAAAATACACGGTAGTTAGTCATGGTCATCTATCTTCCTTGCCTGCGAGAAATTTCAGCATTTGAGCGCGAGATTATGCTCATCAATTAGCCAGAGGGCATCTTTGCCTAATTACAAGCTTGCAACGCCAGAATGAAATTGGGGTGAAATAAGTCAGGTTCATTGATTTAAAAAATTATAGGAAAGAGCGCAGGTATAAGTGGTTTTTATATTTCAGGGATAAGCAAGAGAATATCCGACAGCAGCAGTAACTCAAAACAGAGTTACTGCTGCTTTTTGAGTCACTAGAATTATGGACAAAATAAAATATTTTATCCGCCCAAATTGGGTAAGTATAAACAGCACAAAAAAGTGAAACTGGCTATCGCTATAATGATAGGGTTCCAATTTACCTAGAACTGCTATGACAAAATTTGAAACAGAATGCCTAGAACAGCACCTACTAAAAATAGGAAAACTAGCAAAGCAAACTGGTGTTACTGTAGGCACCCTGCGATACTATGAAAGCCTAGGGTTACTGGAACCTGCCTTACGCAACAGTAGCGGTTATCGTTACTACACAGCCGATGCTGCCAGACAAGTGCAATTTATCAAGAAAGCTCAAAGACTCAACTTTTCTCTTCAAGAAATTCAGCAAATTTTGGCCTCTCGCCGTCAAGGAATAACAGCTTGTCCGCTAGTGCAAGACTTATTAAGTCGCAAAATAGATTTCTTTGAGGAGGAAATTCAGCGCATGAGTGCGTTCAAAGCTGAGTTGGAAGCTTATAAAAAACTTTGGACAAATCGAACTTCAGACAATCCCGATAGCGAGGAACTTTGCACTTTGATTGAGGGAATGAAGGAGGGTTGATCAGTTCGCTATTTCAGCTTTAACTACCTTCCCGTCTTCAATAACTGGCTGAGGTTGTTGAGGTCGTAAAATTTTCCCAAATTTAGCATACAAAGCTGGCAAAACTAACAGAGTCAAGGCAGTAGAAGTAAACAATCCTCCTAAAACTACTACTGACAAAGGTTGCAAAATTTCCTTTCCCGCGCCTCAATAGACACGAAATTGAGCTACACCAATAGGAATTTCTCTATTAACGCCAACAAATTTAGTAGAAATTCGGTATAGCCAAACGTTAGAAACACCTCTTATTCTTACATCGTTTAAAACAAGTTTAAGCTTCGCTTCTGACGCAACTGGTTGAGAGATTTTCACTACAATTTGGTTGTCTAAAATAGAAAAATCAGCATTAATTTTTCCTTTCACATCGTCTGTTAAAGTGATATTGTTGCTGACTATTAACCCCTTTGGAACATCAATAATCAGATGAGAAAGAGGGCTACGGCCTTGAGGAATGTGCAACCTAATCGTATGCCGAACAATCCTCGACCGAGTTTGAGGAAATTGTACAGCTCCATCAATATGAGGACTAGATCCTATGCTGGCACCGGCATAGTCAGCAGCAATCGGAACTGTGAGAGCTAAAGCTACAGCCGAACAGATTAGCCTTTTCATTATTTTACTCCTGTATGACAACCGATCTCGTTAATCAAGCCTCAGAATCCTTAGTAAACGACTCTGTTATTATCTAAATTGACATATTGAGATGAAATCAGGATGAAATTTTTGACCGTTCAAGCACATTTATCCAGAAATCAGATTTTCAAAAGAAAATATTCATTCCTGTGGTGGTAAGTTGCTACTGCCGAGGGTGCGATGGGATAGGATCAAGAATAGTGTGTATCAAGATATTTTTTATACTCACAACACAACATTTTCTTGAGCGAGAGGGCAAGGATAACTCGGATCGCCTGTTTCTACTTGGAGCGTAGTATGCTCAATACCAAAAAGGTCGTGCAGCTCTCGATTTATCTGCACTAAAAAAGCATCACCAGTATAAGCTGTAGGCATTACCAAGTGAGCTGTGAGGGCTGTCTCAGTTGTACTCATTGCCCAAATATGAAGGTCGTGAACACCAGTTACGCCAGGGAGTCCAGCTAAATAAGTGCGGACTGCAAGGGGTTCAATGCTTGCTGGTACGGCATCTGTTATTAAGTTGAGGGATTCTTGGAACAATTGCCAAGTCCCTAACACAATAACAACAACAATAATCAAGCTCATAATAGGGTCAAACCAAAGCCAGCCAGTTGCCACAATAGCGATGCCAGCCAGCACCGCACCCAAAGATACTGCTGCATCAGCAATCAGGTGGAGGAACGCGCCTCTGATGTTCAAGTCATTATGACGATCGGCCATAAACATTAAGGCACTTCCCGTATTAATAGCGCTGCCTACGGCTGCAACGCCAATAATTGTACCGCCTGATACTGAGCTGGGTTCTGAAAAGCGTTGAATAGCTTCCCAAGCGATCGCCCCTGAAGCTACCAGCAGAAAAATAGCGTTCAACAGAGCCGCCAAAATGGAAGAACGACGCAGCCCATAGGTGCGGCGTGCTGTAGGTCGCCGACGGGCCAGGATGGTTGCTCCCCAAGCCAGTAGCAGACCTAAAACATCACTCAAATTGTGACCTGCATCGGCAAGTAGGGCAAGGGAATTGGCAAGAATGCCATAAACTGGCTCAATGATGACAAACCCCGTGTTGAGTGCGATGCTGATGGCAAAGGCACGGTTGTAATTACCACCTCCGTGGTCGTGTCCGTGTCCTCCGTGACTGTGATTGTGAGACACGATCGCTACCCTTGAAGCTTGTTTCTCTTGCCCTACCCAACAGGGAAAATTTACTGATTAAAACTAAAGCGACCGTCTACTTTTTTCCCGCCAATATCCGAAGTAATTTTCACCTGATACTGACCCGCTGCCTTTCCAGGAAGCAAAGCCGTGTAGCTTTTTTCTTGAGCTCCATAGGTCATGGGAAGTGTCTTTTGACTACCATCAGGTAGCTGAATTTGAGCCGTTACTTTAGCATTAGAGATTTCTTCGTTATTGTCTTCTTTTAGAAGATGGAAATCTAAACGAGTTCCATTATCTTCTTTCTCAGAGACAAACTCTAAGTGATAGGGATCTGACTCGACAACTTGAGCGCCTTTGTGAGACGCGCCGGCATGGGTAGAGGGTTCTTTTTTTGCTGCTCCATCGGACGACGCGGACTCGGCAGGCTGTGCACCAGTAGAACTAGCATCGGAATTGGCGGCTTGGTTGCTGTTCCCACAAGCTCCCAAGAAAAACAGACCCACACTTCCTAGAACAATCAAGCCTGATTTGAATAAATTCATGTGCTTTACTCGTTGCATTCAATGATTAGTAATTCTAACAAATTTTACATCATCTTTATCTTGCATACTCCCCTAAGAATTAATGGCAATCTTTAGATTAATTAATCTGTGCGAAACTCAGCTACACCTATGGGAATCTCTGTATCACTACCAATGACTTTAGCTGAAAATCGGTACACAGAAGTAGAATCGAGAATGGGTTGTTTAACTTTGTTGAAATTAATATCAATCCTGCTGCCAGGAGCGACGGGTTCCACGAAGTCTAATATAATGTTTCTGCCATTGACAGAAACATTGATGCTAATTTTCCCACCCTTGTGTTCCAGCACCTCAATATCATTACTCACACCGACAGTGGGTGGAATGGCAATAATTATCTGGGTAACAGGGTTGCTGTTTTCAGGAAAGTGTAATACGAAAGTTTGTTTGACAAGCCGCCAGCGAGTAGGGGAAGAGTACACGTCTCCGTCTACATTGGAAAGCCTACTCTCATCTGTCTCGAAACTTGCATAGCTAGGAGCCATTAAAACTGTACTAACCAGAGTCAATGCAACCGCATTAATTAGTATTTTCTTCACA
The DNA here is from genome assembly GCF_036700325.1 of Microcoleus sp. Z1_B2. Lineage (NCBI taxonomy): Bacteria > Bacillati > Cyanobacteriota > Cyanophyceae > Oscillatoriales > Microcoleaceae > Microcoleus > Microcoleus sp. Z1_B2. The sequence goes on along the minus strand of NZ_JAUBOQ010000004.1, from coordinate 95,385 downwards.
TTATTTTTTTGGAACCTAAACGAATAAGAAAATCGGAGCAATATACCGCGAAAATCACTTTTCAAAAACAGCTTGAACTACCTTTCCGTTGTCAGAAACTGGCGGTGTTTGTTTAGGCACTAAGAATCTACCAAACTTGGCGTACAACGCGGGTAACACCAGAAGCGTTAATGCTGTAGAAGTAAACAATCCGCCTAAAACTACTACTGACAACGGTTGCAGGATTTCTTTTCCCGCGCCGCCTTCTAATGCTAAAGGTGCTAAACCTAAAGCTGAAGTTGAAGCGGTCATCAAAATAGCATTGAGCCGTTCCATCGATCCTTTAATAATTGCTTCCTTAAAAGGCATTCCCTCGGCAAATTTAGTGTTGTAGTTGTCTACTAAAAGCAAGCCGTTGCGGGTGGCAACGCCAAATAATGTAACAAAGCCAACCAGGGAAGCTACAGAGATGATGCCACCAGTTAAAGCTACCGCGATTACTCCTCCCACTAATCCGAGGGGTAAATTAATCATAATCATCGCAGTTGAAGGAATTGACTTGACGGACAAGTACATCAATACTGTAATTACAAGAAAAGAGATCGCACTAAATATCATAATATTTTGCGAAGCTCTTTGCTCGGCTTCAAATTGACCGCCGTACTGGATAAAATAGCCAAAAGGCAACTCCACCTCTTGTTTGACTTTAGCTTGAATTTCATTCACAACCGATCGCAAATCCCTACCTTTAGCATTAGCGGCCGCCACAATCAAGCGAGAAACATTCTCGCGGTTAATCGTATTGGGGCCAGTACCGTATTTGACAGTAGCAACTTGGGCGAGGGGAATTTTATTACCGCTTGGAGTATCAACCAACAAATTCTGAATAGTTTCTAAGTTATTTCGGGCTTCAGGCTGCAACCAAACAACTAAATCAAAAGTTTGCTGAACTTCTAAAACTTGAGAAACAACTTTGCCGTTTAAAGCTGTCTCAATTATTTCAGAAAGCTCTCCGATTTTCAAACCGTATCTACCCGCTGCTTGGCGGTTAAACTTAATTTGAATTTGTTGCACGGGCACCTGCGGTTCGAGTTGCAAATCCACAATTCCCTCAACTGTTTTCATTTGCTCTTCAACTTTTGCCCCGAGGCTGCGAAGCTGATCCAAATCCGGGCCAAAGATTTTGACAGCAATCTGACTTCTGACACCAGATAAAACCTCATCCATCCGGTGAGAAATAAAACCGCCGATATTTGGTGCAACTCCCGGCAATTTAGCAAATTCCTGCCGCAGCGCCTCCAAAGTTTTCGGTCTATTTTTCATGCCCTCCTCGCTCAAACCGATATCAATGTGAGCTAAATTGACTCCCGCAGCATCCGCATCTCCCGGAGCTCTGCCCGATCGCACTTGCACGTATTCAAACCTGCTATCATTCTTAAGTGCATCTTCAATAGCAAAAGCTGCGCTATCTGTTGTCTCCAAAGACACCCCCGGATAAAGCTGAATAGTATTCACCAAAGTTTGCTCCTGAAACTCAGGCAAAAACACCCGTCCAAACGAAGGCAAAATAATTAATGCAGCCACCATGCTAGCAGCAGCAAAAGCTAAAATAATCCACGAATAGCGCATTGACAATTCTACAAAAAAAAGATAGGTGCGCTTGCAAAATCTCGGCAGCCAAGGTTCCTCGGATCTCATGCGTTTAGTAGGCAACAAGATAGCGCAGAGGGCCGGAGATATTAACAGCGATTCCAGACTAGAAATCACCACAACTATCAGATAAGTAATCCCCATAGGCGTAAAAACTCGACCTTCTATACCGGGTAAAGTAAAAATTGGCGAAAACACCACAATCCCAATAACAGTCGCTCCAATTAACGAATCGCGCACCTCCTGACTGCCATCAAAAATCACATCCATTACCGGGCGAGGATGAAGAGAAGCCTTATTTTCTCTCAAATTGCGGTAGGTATTTTCCGCATAGACGATCGCATCGTCGATCGCAGTGCCGATCGCCACCGACAAACCCCCCAAAGTCATCGTATTTAATCCCAGCCCCAGCCAATACATCGCCAGCAGCGCCAACAGCCAAGTCAGAAAGAAATCCAGCAAAACCACCGCCAGAGTGCGCCAATTCATCAAAAACGGGATAAGAATAAGGGTGACGATGATGCTGCCTTCAACTAAAGCCGATCGCACATTCTCCACCGAAGAATTAATATATTCTTCCTGTCGGAAAGTCACAGTAACTTTAATATCTTTTGGTAGAGCTTCCTGTACCTCAGCCATTGCTGCCTCAACCGCTTTCGTTACCGCTGGAGTATCAGCAACGGGCTGTCTGTTTACCATCACAATCACAGCTTTTTTGCCGTTAAAGCTGCCGTCGCCCCGCTTGATAGCAGCACCAACCTTGACATCAGCGACATCACCAATTCTGACGACTGTTCCTTGCCGAGATGCGATCGCAGATTGCTGCAAATCTTCCACAGACTCAATCCGCCCCACCCCCCGGATTAAAGTTTCTCGATCCGGCGTAATTAAATACCCCCCTGGCGCGTTAACATTCGCAGCCGCTGTCGCTTCGGCAACTTGCTGCAACGACACATTAAAAGCTTTTAACTTGGCAGGTTCTACTAATACTTGATATTGCTTCTGATCGCCGCCATAAGCCACGACTTGGGCAACGCCAGTCACGCCTAAAAGGCGGTTTGTGACTTGCCAGTCAACCAGACGGCGCACTTCCATCAAAGGAGTAGTTTCCGAGGTAAAAGCATAGGTAATCACCAGACCGACAGGTGAAGTTGTCGGAGAGATTTGCGGTGTTTCTACCCCAGCCGGGAGTTTGCTTTGCGCTAGCTGCAACCTTTCTGTTATCAACTGGCGCGCTTGATAAATGTCAGTTTGCCAATCAAAAATTACCTTAACGGCAGAAAGGCCCACAGCAGAAGCCGATCGCACTGCTGTTACCCCAGGAGTTCCGTTAATCGCACTTTCGATCGGCAGTGTTACCAAAGACTCGATTTCTTCCGGCGCGAGCCCCGGTGCTTCCGTCTGAATTTCTACCTGTGGCGGTGCGAAAGGCGGGAAGACATCGAGCGACATTTGGGGGATGATAGAAAATGTCCAAAGACTAACAATAATGGTGGCGACAACGACTAGCCACCGGCGGTTTATTACCCATCTAAGAATAGTGCTGAACATTTTATTAGCTTTGAGTTAATAGATACATACTTCTGGCCATTAAATTGCTATATCCACGCAATTGTTTACTTCAAACTCTTGACTTCTTCCTCTTGAGTTTTAACGTGATGGTTGTCATTGTGTAACACCAGTTCAGTGTCTAACGCCGATGCAGAGGCGGAAAAACCATTATTTGCGGCATGGTTTCCTGAATCCGCTGCTAATGCTGGCAATTTGCGCCGATTTCCCAACAACACGCCTGCTGTGAAAGTTAGGGATGCGATCGCAATTCCTCCCCCTATTCCCGCCCACCATAAAGACACGGGTAAATTATTAAAATTAACCTCTGTTGCCTTTGGAGTTGCCTCTTTCTTTTCCTCGTCTTCTGAGTGTTTATCGCTGCCGCCCCGTAAAGATTGGGCGTAAAGTTGAGGTGCTCGCTGCGTTACTATCAAATCTCCCTCGAATAAACCGGTTTTAACTTCAACTAAATCTCCAGCAGTTTGACCGGGTTCAATTTCAACAGCTTGATAAGCATTGCCATTTTGGACGTAAACGGTTTTTTTCCCGCTAACCTCCACTATTGCTGCACTCGGAATTGCTAAAATATTTGTGGCAGTTTTGTCGGTTAAAATCTCCAACTCAGCAAACAGTCCTGGCTTTAATTCGCCGTTAATATTATCTATTTCTGCTTTCACCGGCACAACCCGCGTTTCTCCTTCGACGGATGACCCAATGAAGGCGATTTTTCCATTGAAAATGCGATCGGGTAAATTAGCGACTTTTACCCTGACTACCTGACCCTGTTTTACTTTATTTAGGTCTTTTTCGTAGATATTGGCGGTGGCAAAAACGCGGCTGTCATTTAAGAGACTCATCAACGGTTTTTCAGCGTTTACTGACTCTCCTGGAGTGATTTCGCGATCGGCTACCGTCCCCGAAATCGGAGCAACTACGGTAACGAGTCCTCGATCGTTGGCAACCGTTCCTAATTGTTGGAGCCGCGCTTGATAGGGTGCGTCAGCCAAACGAATGCGCGACTGAGCAACTTGGACGGCAGTTTTGCCGCGTTTGAGTTGGTTCTCGGCTTCTAGGACTTCCCGGCGGCTCTGAGCTCTGGTAAGTTGAGCTTTTGCTTCTGCAACCATGCCTTGAGATTCCCGCAATTCCCGCATTGGGAGGTCTACTTCGGCTTGTTTAATTTCGGTTTGGGCTTGGATAACTTCAGGACGGCTTTTTGCCTTAGCAACAGTGGCTTGTGCTTCGGCGAAGTGCGCTTGCGATTCCAGCATTGTGCGTCGTGCGATCGCTCCTGATGCCACTAATTCTTTGTCGCGCTCGAACTGTTCTTTTGCCACAGTCAGTTCAGTTTCTGCCCGCGCTATTTCGGCTTGCGCTATTTCAACTTGGCGCTGATAGTTTTCTTGAGCGGCTTGCACAACTGAACGCTTGTTTACTAATTCTTGTTCTTGCTGGTACTGCTTAGTTACCGCCGTCAATTGGGTTTTGGCTTGGGCGATTTCTGCTGCGGATATTTGAAGTTGGCGATCGTAATTTTCTCGTGCTAGTTTTAGATCTCCTTGTGCTTGCTGCAAATCTGCCTCAGCTTCAGCACGTTTCGAGAGAGATTCAACCCGCAATTGTCCTAATTCTGAACTCGATAAAACCGCAACCGGTTGACCTTTTGATACTTTGTCCCCAGGCTTAACTAGCAACTCTACTACTTTCCCAGCAACAGGAGCCGTCACTTCTACTTTTTCGTTGGGTAAAGTTTCAATTTGTCCTGTGGTTTTGATGCCAATATCTAGTCGCTGGCGAGCGGCAGGGGAGACTTTAATACCTAATCGTTTTGCTGTTTCAGCATCGACAGAAATAGCAGTAGGAGTTTCAGTTGCTTCGTCGCTATGCTTAAATTCATCTCCGTGGCCAGCGTGGGCAAAAGCGGGGGTGGACTCGATGAATAACAAAAGAGTCAGGAGTATTCCCGAAAAGTGAACAATCGGTGCTGAGGAGCGGACACGGGGGTAGTATTGCATGATTGAGTAGGGGAGAATCTGAACTCAAAGATCAGTTTTGCAGATAAAAATGAAATCCGGGTGAAATATGGTGTTACTGTTTGTACCAAGCTTGCCGCCACTCTTTCATTTGCTCGATTTCTTGCTTTTGCGAAGTCACAATCTCTTGGGACAATTTGTTTATTTCCGGCCGCTTCGACTTCTTCAAAGCATCTTGGGCCATCACTAAAGCTCCTTCGTGGTGGGGAATCATCGCATTGATAAATCGCAAGTCAAATTGGTCGTCAGCGGCCCCTAAATCCATGCTCATCATCATGCTTTGCATTTGTTCGGGAGTCATTGCCATCGTGTGACTCATTGGAGCGTGATAAGCCATTGGCGTACTGCTGGCTTTGGCATACCAAGCTTTTCGCCACTCTTTCATTTGATTGATTTCGCGGTTCTGAGCGGCAATCATCTCATTTGCTATTTTTTTCATTTCCGGGCGTTTGGATTTATTTAGTACCTCTTTTGCCATGTTTACTGCACCTTGATGGTGCAGTGTCATGCCATCAATAAATCGCAAATCGTACTCGGCATCAGCCGGGCCTAAATCCATTGACATATTGTGATCCATGCCATGATTCATGCCACCCATGCCACCTTGTGCCGCGTCTGGCTTGTTGTTCACTTCGGTTGCAGCCGTAACGTTTGGGGCTTGAGTTTGGCTTGTAGGAGCTTTTGAACAAGCTGCGAGCACTCCGCTGGTTAGGGCGGCTGTGGCGATCAATGTCAGCCCTGCAAAGCCGGTTTTTAATGAAATTGGTTTCATACATTTTATATGCTTAAAACGACTATTTATCTTCAGCTTTCCACATATAAATGAAATTAGGATGAAATTTTCGACTGGGAATTGTAAAAAATTATTGCTGTGCTGTCGATCGAACTCAAATTTAAGATTTACAGGACTCACAACCTAATTATGTAGGGTGCACAGTGCGCGCCTTACCCCTATGGGTAGGGTGTCAAACCACTTTTTCCATAATTCCTGATTAATTTCGCAATCCCCCTTGACACTCCAGTGGACTAGAGAAGTCCAAGCAGTTGACTCAGCCGCCGTTGTTTAAGCCGATCTCAAGACGAAGTTGGTGACAATTCAAACTGTGAAACCGGAAAATGAAGTTAGGAAAGCGATCGCATCTGTTGGCAGTTGAAGACAGAAGGCAGAATATTACCCATTCCCAATTTCAGAGTGCATATATGGATCATCTGACAGTCAAACTCCAAGGCATGAGTTGAGTCGGTCGCCCTTCTGCTGGTATCCAGCGCGTTTTTGCTGAAGTTGGACTAGACCCAAAAGCAGCTCAAATCTAAACACTGCAAGCACCAGGGAAAATTGTAGCGATACTGGGAGATGGGATTAACGATGCTCCGGCTTGGGCAATAGCGGATGTGGGAATGGCGACGCTGCTCAGGTGAGGGTATAAATAAGCTTTCAGGTGTTTACATATCATTATTTGCTGATATGATGATACAAAAGAGCTTTGTATTGGAACTAAGCATATGATTGTCTCTGCTCAATCCCAGTCCACTCGCTTGAAAGCAAAACTCTTTCGTGGGTTTTCCGATCCATCCCGATTGGCGATTTTGGACGTGCTGCGATCGCGTGCAATGACTGTGAGTGAAATTGTTGAAGCAACCGGGCTATCGCAATCTAACACCTCAAACCACTTGGGCTGTCTCCGTGATTGCGGTCTGGTAAACACCCTGCAGCAAGGACGGTACACAAGCTATCAACTCGCCGATGCACGAGTTGCTGAGATTTTGGAAATGGTTGAAGAGTTACTGGCTGATGTAGCAAAAGGAGTTTATGAATGTACCCGCTACAACTGCTCAAAGGACGAATAACAACAAGCTAATTAGGAGGCGCACGATGTCAGACTGTGGATGTCACATGGAAGCCAAGAACGCAGCCGAGCGTAAAACGCTGCGAATTCTGTTACTTATCAATGGCACAATGTTTGTCGTCGGAATTGTGGCAGGAGTTTTAGCGGATTCAACTGCCTTAGTTGCAGACTCATTAGATATGTTTGCAGATGCTTCGGTTTACACGATGTCGCTGTATGCAGTTGGCAAATCGGCGCATCACAAGAATCGTGCAGCGAGTCTAAGTGGTATTTTTCAGATCACGTTAGCTGTGATGGTTGTCGTCGATGTGATTCGACGGTTTGTTTGGGGAAGTTCACCCGAATCAGGATGGATGATGGTAATGGCTTTTTTGGCCCTGATTGCTAACAGTTATGGTTTGTACCTTCTCTCAAAGCATCGTAAGGGTGAGGTACATATGCGGGCAAGTTGGATATTTACGCAGAATGATGTAATTGCAAATTTTAGTGTGATCTTCGCAGGTTTCCTAGTCACTCTATTTAATTCTCGCTTTCCTGATTTAATTGTTGGATTTGGAATCGCAAGCCTAGTCGTTTGGGGTGGAATCAGTATTATTCGGGATGCACAACGCGACAGAATGAAGCAACAACGGCTGTAGTAATATCGCTTAACAGGTTTTGCAGCAACGATTTGAACGTTTCTCGCTTCGTTTTAGTTTTTTCATCGCCGAGACATAGAAACAGTACCGAAGATAGCTATGAGTAAAATGTACTCCAGCAACTTAACCCTGGAACAATGGGAGTTGATTGAACCTTTTATTTCACCTGTAACATCTAGGGATCGTCATCCTAAGGTTGAGGTGTGAAATGTCCTGAATGCGATATTTTACCTGTTAACCCAAGGCTGTACTTGGCGTGACTTATTTGGAAATTCCCCACCTTGGCAGAGCGTGCATCGCTACTTCTGCACCTAGCGTAAAGACGGAATTTTGCTGAGGCTAAATGACCGACTTAGAGCCTAGGTTAGAGTTAGCCACAACCGAGTGGTGAGTCGGTCTGAAGCCATCGTGGATAGTCAAAGCATCAAAAACGCAGCAATGGTAAACCAAGCAATGGGATGTGACGCAGGCAAGCAAATAATATGAGTCAATAATTTTTACTTAACCTGAGCAAAACGATAATAATTCTTACTCTCGATCGCAACTTGTGACCGCTAACTAGAACTAACTAGCAGCCCAACTTTTAACTCAATAATTTCCCAAATTTTGAGCTTTGGAGATATAGTATGAATATGTGTTCATAAGTTAATTATTTCTTTCAACCTAGGAGACATCATGAACAAGCCAAAAGCATCGGATTCCGGCTGCTGTAGTTGCAGTCACGACGATCGCCCCGATCTCAGTCATGAGAATCATAACCATGACCACAGCCACAACCGCGGTCAAGGAGACTTCAACCTGAAGCAAGAATTGATTCCTGTGATATCGGTTGTTGTCCTATTTGTTGGCGGTTTAATTTTTGAAGAAAAACTGCACAACACGCCCTATTCTGTAGGTGAATATCTGGTTTTCATCCCAGCCTATCTTTTAAGCGGATGGAATGTTTTAACCAGTGCGGGTCACAACATTCTACGAGGTCGATTTTTTGATGAAAACTTCTTAATGACTATAGCAACACTCGGGGCTGTAGCTATTCACAAACTCCCTGAAGCAGTCGGGGTGATGTTGTTTTTCAAAATCGGAGAACTTTTTCAAGAATTTGCCGTTGGGCGATCGCGTCAATCGATCCGATCGCTTTTAGAAATTCGCCCAGACAGCGCCAACCTCAAGCAAAATGGCGACATCAAAAAAGTTGCACCACAAACCGTAGTTGTCGGCGATATCATCCTTGTCAAACCGGGAGAAAAAATCCCCTTAGACGGTGAAATTATAGACGGCAATTCTCAGATTGACACATCTGCACTAACTGGAGAATCAGTACCTCGAACCGTGAAAGTTGGAGAAACAGTTTTAGCAGGAACAATTAACCAGACAGGAGTTCTCACCGTCAAAGTTACCAAACTCTTCGGTGAATCTTCAATATCCCGAATTCTGGAATTAGTAGAAAATGCCAGAAGCAAAAAAGCTGAAACTGAGAAATTCATCACCAAATTTGCTAGTTAAGCTGTTGCACATTTAAACTGTGATACAAGCATTGCCCTTATTTTTGATTTTGCGACCCCATTTAATTATTAATTGCCCTTCATTTAAGAGGCGGTGCAATAAATACTCTAGCTCTTCAATAGATGTAAAAAGTCGATTGGCAATATATTCTTTTGCCGAATGCCATACTAATTCAATTAAGTTATAGTCTGGGCTGTATTCGGGGAGGAATTCTAAATGAAGATTAGGCATTTCTGTTTTAATTATTTTTAGGTACTCTTCTTTCTTATGAAAACTAGCATTATCCAGAACAATCACTATTTTCGCTCCCTTTTCAGCAAATTCTGAGGCTTGATTACCTGCTGATACCCATTCATTGATTAGCTCTTCATAAAAAAGTTTTAGCACTTGATAAAAATTATATGAATTGCCTTTTTTGAGGAATTCTACCCACCTTTTTTTATCCGAATTTCTCACTCCTCCCATTACATTAACTCTGCCTTTTCTTCGGTCTCCTCTGACCTTTTTTCTGCTGCCTTTTTTACACCAGTTCTTTCTTCTGGTGACTCTTAAACTAAATCCACTCTCGTCCCAAAACCATACCTGTAAGCGTTCTGGCGATTCTTTTTCTATTTTTAAATATTCGGATATCTTTATTTTAAACGCTGTTCTTTTTTCGGGATTTCTCTTTGACTCCAAACTATACTTTGCCCAGATGTAAACATACTTTTTTTTCTTTAAAATCCTCCGAACTTGTCCTCCACTTAATTTTATTCCTGTGGATTCCTCTAAGTATGTTGCTAATCTCTGCGCTGTCCATCGTCCAAATTCATATCCTAATTCTTGAGGGTCTTTCTCTATGGTTTCTAATAATATTTCTATATATTTCTCTGTGGCTTTTTTGTGATTACCCTTCATCCTTTCATCTATTAGACTTTCTAGATTGTCGGGGTCTCCCTTTATACACCAATAAGATACTTTGTTTACTGAACAACCCAAAAAATCAGCAATTTGAGATTGTGTTTTTCCGTCATTGAGCAATAATAAAATCAAAATTCTTTCTCTGACATTTGCCTTTTCTTCCTCTCTTAAGGCTTTTTGTAGTTTCTCTATTTGTTTGGGATTGAGATGGTTTTGGGCTGGCATTTTTGTATTGATTGACTAAACTTAATTTTTATTATACCCTATTTAAAGGTACAACAGCTTACTACACGCCGTTTGTAGTATTTGCATCGCTAGCAGTAGCTTTAATTCCGCCTTTGTTCATTTCAGGAGCAACTAATGCAGACAGATTATTGTGGGTTTACCGCGCCCTAGTCTTGTTAGTTATTTCCTGCCCTTGCGGATTGGTGATTAGCATTCCTTTGGGATACTTTGGGGGAATTGGCGGTGCAGCGAAGCGCGGTATTTTGGTTAAAGGCTCAACTTTTTTAGATACCCTCACAGCAGTCAAGACAGTTGTTTTGGACAAAACAGGAACTTTGACAAAAGGAGTTTTTAAAGTAGCACAAATTGTGCCTCATAATGGTTTTTCCCAGACAGAGTTAATGGAAATAGCTGCTAAAGTAGAATCTCAGTCAAATCACCCTGTCGCGAAATCTATTCTGGAAGCTTACGGCGGCAAGATAAATTCATCGGAGGTGAAAGATTACGAAGAAATAGCGGGACACGGCATCCGAGCAAAATTAAATAATCAAATTGTGCTTGCGGGAAATGACCGTTTGCTGCACCGAGAAAATATCACTCACGATGTCTGCAATGCTGAAGGTACAGTCGTCCATTTAGCAGTAGACAACCGCTACGCTGGCTATATTTCAATTGCTGATGAGCTTAAGGAAGACGCAGTACAGGCTATTCGCGACCTCAAGAAAGTCGGTGTCGATCGAATCGTGATGCTCACAGGAGATAATCAAGCTGTAGCTGAGAGTGTTGCGAAAAAGCTCGGTTTAGATTCCTACTTAGCTGAGTTATTACCTGAAGGAAAAGTAGAGGCGATCGAAAAACTGATCTCCCAATCTAAAAAAGGCGATAAAATTATCTTTGTGGGGGACGGAATTAATGATGCACCCGTGCTTGCTAGAGCTGATGTGGGCATAGCAATGGGGGGTTTGGGTTCCGATGCGGCGATCGAAACTGCCGATGTTGTAATTATGTCAGATGCACCGTCAAAAGTGGCTGAAGCCATCCAAATTGCTAGGAAAACTCACAATATTGTCTGGCAAAATATCATTTTTGCCATGTTAGTCAAAGGCATATTTATTGCTTTGGGTGCTTTTGGGTTAGCTACTATGTGGGAGGCAGTTTTTGCTGATGTTGGGGTGGCTTTAGCAGCTATTTTTAATGCGACTAGAGTTTTAAAGTAGTCGGCTGACAACTCCAGGAGGGCGGGCAATTCCGCCCTCATTGTAGCAATTTGTAGAGGAAAGCAAATGGAAAGTATGCTCAAAATTCTGTTGGGAAGTCTAGCTCTTAGTATTATTCACGCATTAATTCCCAACCACTGGATGCCTTTAATTGCGATTGGTAAAACTGAAAATTGGTCTCGCAGCGAAACTTTGCGGGCTACAGTAATTACAGGAGTTGCTCATACCCTCAGCATTATCCTAATTGGAATTGTCGTCGGCTTATTTGGTTACAAGTTCGCTGCTACCTATGTAGAGGCCGCTCAAATAATTGCGCCTTTAGTTTTATTAGTTTTAGGAATTATCTATCTTTTGGCAGAGTTAGATAGTTCTCGCAGGCACCACCACCATCACGCGGAAACAGTTAATTTAACTACCAAGCGATCGCAATTTCAAATCCTAGCTGTTTTAGGAACAGGAATGTTTTTCTCGCCTTGCATCGAAATAGAAGCCTATTTTTTTTCAGCAGGAACGATTGGTTTGAGCGGCATACTTGTAGTTTCTGTGGTCTACTTAGTGGTGACAGTTTTGGGAATGGTTTTGCTAGTAGACTTGGGAATGAAAGGAGTTAATGCTTTAGAAGAAAAGCTGCATTTTTTCGAGGCTCACGAACAAGGATTAACCGGAGCAGTATTAATCCTTCTAGGAATTGTGGCTTATTTCATCAAAGTGTAAAATGGTTGGTAATACAATTTAGTCTTGGGAAATATCCAGCACAGGAAAAAATATTATGCGTCGTCAACGTTCCATGCCTTGGATTCACCGCTATTCTCGTCCGCTCACGGCAGGAATTGCCTCGATAGGGGCTGCGATCACTGCTTATCTAACAGTGGTTAAGTTATCCAACGGAACGGCAGTTTGTCCGATCGAAGGCTGCGATATCGTGCTTTCGAGTCCCTATGCCTATGTCTTTGGTTTGCCTCTTTCTTTGTTCGGTTTTTTGGGCTACTTGAGCATGATAGTTTTTGCCGTAGCTCCCCTACTTGTTAATCCAGCAGAACAGAAGAGTCTCCGCTCTAAGTTAGAGTCTTGGACGGGACTATTTCTGTTTGCTGGTAGCACAGCTATGACGATTTTCAGCGGCTATCTGATGTATGTACTGGCTGTTGATATTAAAGCAGCTTGTATTTACTGTATTGCGTCTGCTTTGTTTGCAACTAGCTTGTTTGTCTTAGCATTAATCGGTCGCGAATGGGATGATATCGGGCAACTATTTTTTATCGGAATTCTGGTGTCTATGTTAGTGCTGATTTCCTCTCTGGCTCTTTATGCCGATGTCAATAATCTGGGTACAGCTAACGAGACTAGCATCAACACTACAACATCTTCCGGTACTTCAGAAATTGCTTTAGCGCAACATTTAAAAAGAGTGGGAGCTAAAATGTACGGCTCTTTTACCTGCGATCATTGTCAAGCACAGAAGGCAAGTTTTGGCAAAGAAGCGGCTCGCATTATCAATTATATCGAGTGCAATCCGCAAGGGAAAAATGCTCGCCGCGATCTTTGCGAAGCTGCCAAGATTAAGGGGACTCCTACTTGGGAAATTAATGGTAAGTTTTACCAAGGGGAAAAATCTTTGCAGGAGTTAGCTGATTTATCAGGTTATCAGGGCTCTCGCGAATTTAAAAAGCTCTCAAATCAGGAACGTTGACAAGAGTGATTTCTGGCGATCGACCTCATCATAGTCGATCGCACTTAAATTAAATTATCCGAAATCCGTTTAAATGCGCCCTACTCTCAGCCGCAGCCCAAGCAAATGGCGCTGCAATCCAAATCCGATCGCCATTCCCGCGACTACAATGCCTGTCAAGTAAGCCAACACAGTCAACCGCACTGAAAGAGGAGGCGCGACTCCCTCAACTTCAATAGTTTGTGAAACCTGGAATGGTAAAAACTGACGGGCTGCATTTGGTTGGGGAGAAACTTCTACTTCAACTTGATGAGGTGCGCCATCAAAAAACTGCTCTTGCCATACCAGTTTTCCGGCTGCATCCGGAACACCTTTGTAGGCAAAAGCAATCCAATCATTTTCGAGTTGGGTGACTTTAACATTGAACAATACATCTGTGGCTGGCTGATTTGTTTTGGTATCGGTGACTTGAACTTGTAAATTAGCCGCTTTCCCAACTGTCGCACTAACATCTCCAGAAAGTCGCACCTGTAAACCCTGAGATTTCACAATGGGGCTGGTTTTTTCTGTCGGTTTAGATTCTGTCATGTGAGACATTGGCATCGACATCTCAGACTGGGCAATTTCAGCACTGACATTAACATATAACAAGGTAGCGATCGCAATTATTATCGCCCCACTTAACAGCAATCGCACTCTTTCAGGCGCTATTTCTCCTGCTTGGATTTTGGGCTTTCCTCCAATCGCCAAGCCACCACCTAGCCCAACAACCAACAAAATCACAGCTAAAATCCCAAAATTGCGATACTTCACGCCGTTTTCTGGGACAGATAGTGTTAAAGCTTGCTCAAAAGGAGTAAAAGCATTTTCTGCGATCGGAGTCACCTTTGCTAACAATTGATAATTTCCCCTAATGGGCAGCATTTGCTGGATTTGTAACTCACCTTTAGCTGCAACAGCCTCTATATCCAGCAACTTTGTTCCCTCCACGATCGGAAAATCGGTGGTAAACCAATGATTTTTAGGCGGAGTTAAAATTGTCAAACTAATTCGAGCATTCTCTAAGGGAATCCCCACCGCATCTAAAGCTTGCAGCTTTAACGACACTGGAGATAAAGGTGTAGTTGCCTCGGCTTCAAAGGGTAAAATCTGGCTGATTGGGGGTTCAGAAGTCAGTCGCACAGTTGATTGTGGAGACTGCGAAAACCCTACCCAACCATAGAAAAAGATACTCATCATGCAGACAGCACTGATGAGCGCAGAAAACTTTAATTTTGACATTTTAATTCTGGACTTTTAAGGAATCTCGCGCGGGGTGGGGGCGGGTGTATTTAACCTGTCTGCACTCTGAGAAAGCTCGCAGGTTTACCCGCCCCAACAGATTAAACGAATCGCAGTGCAATATCTCAAATAAAAACAATCTTGTCTAGTGACAACTAACCATCAAAGTGTGGTGGCGCAGAGAGTGTACCTTGTTATGGACGGCGGGATAGGTTGTAAAGTAAACAGTCCAGACAGTCAAAGCGCATAGGGAGATGTAGAGCGTCGCTTGCACGGGTGTTGAAAGCGTCAACCGTGCCGTTTGTTGCCAAACCGAAGAAGAAGAAGATTGAGTAGTCATCATGTACCTCGCAGATGAATAAAGTAAATTTGGGTGTCGGCGGGCATCCTGACTTGGAGAACTTGTCTCCTTCACAGTTGCGGGACAGTGCCGGACTTACACCGAACTTTCCCCGTTACCTCTGGTGGCTGTTCCTCACTAGAACCGATTTGATATTCAGAGCATATCACACATTCTGTTGCTGCATTCACATTACCTGGAGTGTTAGATAAAAAATACAGGTTCTTCCTTACTTGGTATGCTAAACTAACAGTTAAAATGCCAAGTAAGCAAACATCTATTTTTGTAATTTTCAAAATTCCTAAAGCCATAGGCCGAACGTTTTATTAACTTAAGCTTGTTATTTACACCCTCAACTGCACCACTTGTTGTCCTATTATCAAAGTAAGCAATTATTTCCTCGATCCAATTAGTGATAGTATTTACAGTGGAACTAAAATATTTTTTTGCTCTTTGCTGCCAGCTCCCAATTCTCAATAATGCCCTCAACCAATTAGTTTTTCTATTTTCAAATATTTGTCGGAATTCTTCTTTTAATTTATGCATTATTGCTAGCCGAGGACACACTTTTTTAACTGACATTAATTTGCTCTTTTGCTTTTCTTTTAAACTCTCTTCATTCTTTAGTAACGCATATTTGCTGCCATTCAATCCGTCTAATATCTCTTTATATTCTGCTATTCTTTGAGGTGATTTAGATTTATTACTTAAATCTATGATTTCCCTTCTTTCACGCTTTCTTTCTCTATCTAATTCCTTATTGACTTGTACCATTACATGAAATCTGTCCGCTACTACTTGAGCATTTGGCATGAGTTTTTCTACTAAGGTTTTGTAACCTTTCCATAAATCTATACTTACTTCTTCTATTTGTTCTAAAACCTCTAATCCCCATGAATTAAGGACTGGCTCAATGTCTTCTTGTTTTCTTCCCTTGATAATCGTAATTAATTTAGATGTTGATAAATCCGTTAATACCGCACAGTAATTTCCTTGACCTTTAGTTAACGCTATTTCATCAATTCCTAGCTTTTTTAAGCCTGATGGTTTTGACGATAATTCTTGTGAGGCATCTGACAACATTCTTTCTATTTCTTCTGTTGTTACTACTCCTTCTTTGGCTACATTATTGATATCACTTGACAAGACAGACTTAATAATTGTATCGGCTAGTCGTTTTGTATAAGTTCTTCGGTTATTTACAAAGTCCAATTTCTCGCTAAATGGTTTGCCACATTTTTTACATTTAAATTGTCGTCTGTTTATTTCTAAAAATACTAGCTTTTCTCCCCAGGAGAAATCTTTTACTAAGTATCGATGGTTTTGATGTAATCTATTACTTTTTGTACCGCATCTATGACAATGACTTTCTTTATGGATTGACTCAACTTGTAAGATTATTCCTATGTACGGTACTTGAGTCATTTGAGTTACTTTAATTCCTTGTATATTCAGTAGCTCTGTTAGAAATTTAGTACCCTTTTTTGTGGTCATGACTATAATTTGCTCCCCAAAAATATTGTAACTATTTTATAGTTAACAATCAAATTAGCTGAAATGTCAAGCCTGACAAGGACTTGGTTTACATTTTGACATATTTGTTAAATTGATTTTACGCCTTTAACTATTGATTTAGCATAGTAAGTAAGGAAGAACCAAAATACACAACTTCATATTTCTTGCAACTTTGGCGCATTTTGAGCCATACGACTGATGAAATTTAACGGAATTTGTGAGATTATGAAAACAATATGAAAATAATTTAACAATAAAACCAATGACTCCCCCGGAAAACAGACCCAGCCTTCCTGAAGTCCACCGCAGCATCCCGGTTCCCAACAGCAAAGGTTTCTGGCGTAAAATGCTGGCCTACGCAGGGCCTGGATATTTGGTTTCAGTGGGTTACATGGACCCGGGAAACTGGGCGACTGACTTAGCGGGGGGAGCAAAGTTTGGCTATGCGCTATTAAGTGTGATTTTGCTATCTAATTTGATGGCAATTTTGCTGCAATCACTCTGCGTGCGTTTGGGAGTGGCAACGGGACGAGATTTGGCACAAGCTTGTCGAGATTACTTCAGTCCGCGAGTCAGTTTTTTGCTGTGGATACTTTGTGAAATTGCTATTTCTGCTTGCGATTTAGCGGAACTTGTTGGTAGTGCGATCGGACTGCAATTGCTATTTGGCATTCCCTTAGTTTGGGGAGTGTGCATCACTGCGCTAGATGTAATAATGGTGTTATTTTTACAAGGAAAAGGCTTTCGTTATATCGAAGCTTTGGTGATTACGATTATTGCAATTATTGGCGGTTGTTTTATTGCCGAAATGATTTTTGCAAAACCTGATGCCGGAGGAGTTTTACTCGGTTATGTTCCCAGCCTAGAGATTTTGCAAAATCAGGCAATGCTTTATATTGCGGTTGGTATTTTAGGGGCAACTGTGATGCCGCACAATCTTTACTTGCATTCATCGATCGTGCAAACTCGCTCTTGGGAAGAAGCTTCTGATAAAAAATGGGAAGCAATTAAATTTGGCACAATAGATTCTACCGTAGCGCTGTCAATAGCTTTGTTTATTAATTCCGCAATTCTGATATTGTCTGCTGCCACTTTTCACTTTTCCGGCTATCAAGAAGTAGCAGAAATTCAAGATGCTTACAAACTGCTTTCTCCGGTGCTGGGTGTGGGTTCTGCTAGTGCAATTTTTGCCTTTGCTTTATTGGCTTCGGGGCAGAATTCAACCTTGACTGCCACTCTAGCAGGACAGATTGTGATGGAAGGGTTTCTCAATTTTCGGCTGCGACCTTGGTTGCGGCGCTTGCTGACTCGACTGATTGCAATTGTACCGGCCTTGATCACAATTATCTTGTTTGGTGAAGGCAGTACAACTAATTTACTGGTTTTCAGTCAAGTGATTCTCAGTTTGCAATTACCCTTTGCAGTAATTCCCTTGGTAATGTTTACCTCAAACCGCAACTTAATGGGAGAGTTTGTGAATCCATTTTGGCTGAAAGCCTTAGCTTGGTTAGTGGCTAGTATTATAGTAGGATTAAATAGTTGGCTGTTATTGCAGACTATTTTTTAGTAATCTGCGATTGCGGTAGAGGCAGGAACACATTTAATATTTGATGCCTTAATGTGTCCATATAAAATGGGAGAAAGAGTAAGATCGTTAAAGTTATTACGCTCAGTAACGCCAGGAATGCTATTGATGTGAGATAGAGGCTTACATTCTTATGCGATGGTAAAAGCCACATTCAGCAAAGGTTGTGAGTATTTGGGGTGAATTCCATCCAACGTTAAATTCTTAAACGAAACACTATTAGATGATGGTTCATATTTGAGTTGGATTTATCCATCAGGCAAACTAAGAAAAAAAGGATTTAAGCCAATACAGGTAAGTAATTGAGTACACAATTGAGAATTACGACCGCCCAGAAGCACAAATTAGATATCGTTTAATTACCAGCTTGTTGGACGCTGACAATTTTCCATCCCCGTCACTTGCTGGTGAATATCATCAACGTTGGGAAGTCGAGAATACTATTGATGAACTCAAACTACATTTATGGGGACGAAAAAATCATATTCGTTCTCAAAGACCGAAAGAAGTGGTACAAGAAATTTATGGTTTACTACTACGACCGAAGAGCTGTAAGGTCATTAATTATTCAAGCAGCAAGCAGCGCAGGTGTTTCACCATTGCGTCTTTCTTTTACTGGAACATTACGAGTTATTCGTCGTGTTCTGCGCCAACATTCCAGCGATTACAACCACAGGAACTTCCATTTTTTTGAATTGGTTAACTTGGGAGATATTTGACCAACTTCTACCTGAAAGGGTTCATAGAAACAACCCAAGAGTTGTGAAAAAGCCTGTCTCAAAATTTCGCTCTAAACAAGTTAAACACAGAGGTACTGGAATAATAATCAATCCTCCTGTATTTATTGTTTTAAGCACTGCATAGCCCTTAACTGAACCGTATTGGCGCAGGAGGGACAGGTGCACACTTGGCCTTGATTGAAGGGAAGCATGACTCCCTGCGTGCGATCGTCGCCCCAATCTAGGATACACCGACTTTGAAAACACGCCCTAGGGATTCAAGAGACAGCGGAGCGTGGTGTCCAGGGTGTTGATTTCTCCTTTTTAGAGGTTCTCAAAAATTTCTTTTCATTCCCCCTTGACACTCCAGTGGACTGGATACTGCAAGATAGGATTAACCCCTCAAAGGAAAGGAAAAATACAACCATGACTACAGCTAAAAGTGCTTAACATGGCGTGTTCAGCTTGTGGCGAAACCATTACCAAAGCCATCAACACAGTAAATGCCGCAGCAAATGTTCAGGCAGCTCCCAAGACCAAGACCAAACTGGTCAATATCCAAACTCAAGCATCTGAAGCCGCCGTTACAGAGGCAATTACAGCGGCAGGTTATCCCGTTACCTGTCACTAAAGATTTCTCAGACCCATATTAAGGATGAAAATAAGGAGGTTTTGTATGGAAAACGCCACTATGAAACTGCGAGGCATGAGTTGTGCCTCTTGTGCAAGTAACATCGAAGGGGCAATCCGCTCAGTTCCGGGAGTTGAGACGTGCAATGTTAACTTTGGAGCTGAACAAGCCAGCGTTACATATAATCCCAGCCAAACTGATGTAGCAGCGATTCAGGATGCCGTGGATGCGGCTGGATATTCTGCTCTGCCGATGCAAGATGATGTACTTGCCCCAGAAGATGATGCAGAACGGCAGGCGCGGCAAAGTGAAAATCAGGACTTGACCCGCAAGGTGTGGGTTAGCGGTATTATCAGCGCCGTTATCGTGATTGGCTCGCTGCCTGCGATGACGGGATTGCCTATTCCCTTGATTCCCATGTGGCTGCACCATCCCTGGCTACAACTTGTACTCACTACTCCAGTATTGTTTTGGGCGGGTAGGTCTTTCTACATCAATGCCTGGAAAGCCTTGAAGCGTCATACCGCGACAATGGATACGCTAGTAGCGATCGGGACAGGGGCAGCTTACCTCTATTCTTTATTTCCCACCTTCTTTCCCCAGTGGTTTATCAGTCAGGGTCTTAAACCAGATGTGTACTTTGAAGCGGCATCTGTAATTATTGCATTGCTCTTGCTAGGACGACTGTTGGAAAATCGCGCTAAGGGACAAACCTCAGAAGCAATCCGTTCTCTTATGGGTTTGCAGGCAAAAACGGCGCGGGTAATTCGTAATGGACGAGAGGTGGACATTCCCATCGCTGAGGTAGTGTTGGGAGATGTCATTCTAGTTCGCCCGGGTGAAAAGATTCCCGTGGATGGCGAGATTATTGATGGCTCTTCAACGATTGATGAGGCAATGGTGACGGGTGAAAGTGTACCCGTAAAAAAGCAGCCTGGTGATGAAGTGATTGGAGCGACTATTAACAAGACTGGAAGCTTCAAATTCCGAGCCACACGGGTGGGTAAAGATACGTTTTTGGCGCAAATCGTTAAACTGGTGCAGCAAGCGCAAGGCTCCAAGGCACCGATTCAGCGATTAGCCGATCGCGTTACGGGATTGTTTGTCCCTGTTGTGATTGCCATTGCGATCGCTACCTTCGTCATCTGGTACAACATCATGGGCAACGTCACAATGGCATTGATTACCACCGTGGGCGTGCTGATTATTGCTTGTCCCTGTGCGCTTGGCTTAGCCACGCCAACCTCGATCATGGTGGGTACAGGTAAAGGGGCAGAAAACGGAATTTTGATTAAAGGTGCAGATAGTTTAGAACTGGCGCACAAACTGCAAACTGTTGTTTTAGACAAAACAGGCACGATTACCCAAGGTAAACCCACTGTAACGGAGTTTATAACGGTTAATGGTACCGCCAATGGTAACGAGCTAAAACTTCTGCGCCTCGCTGCATCCGTCGAACGGAATTCAGAACATCCTCTGGCAGAAGCGGTGGTGCAATATGCCCAATCTCAAGGAGTGGAGTTGACGGATTCACGGCAGTTCGAGGCTCACGCAGGCAGTGGTGTGCAAGGGTATGTATCCAATCAATGGGTGCAAATTGGAACTCATCGTTGGATGAATGAATTGGGAATTGATACCAGTAGTTTGCAGCCACCGTGGGATCGATTGGAATATCTCGGTAAGACGGTTATCTGGATTGCCGTAAATGGCAAAGTAGAAGGAATTATGGGCATTGCCGATGCCGTGAAACCATCTTCTGTTGTCGCAATTGGCACTTTACAAAAGATGGGATTAGAAGTGGTAATGCTAACAGGTGATAACCGTCGCACGGCAGAAGTCATAGCGCGAGAAGTCGGCATCAAACGAGTTATTGCAGAAGTTCGTCCCGATCAAAAAGTCGCTCAAATCGAAAATCTTCAGGCAGAGGGAAAAATTGTCGCAATGGTGGGGGATGGAATCAATGATGCACCTGCACTTGCTCAAGCTGACGTAGGCATGGCAATTGGCACAGGAACAGATGTCGCGATCGCAGCTAGCGATATCACTCTAATTTCTGGTGACTTACAGGGCATTGTTACTGCTATCCAACTGTCTCGCGCTACGATCCAAAATATCAAACAAAATCTGTTTTTTGCCTTTGTCTACAATGTGGCAGGCATTCCCATCGCCGCCGGAATTCTTTTCCCGATTTTTGGATGGCTCCTCAATCCAATTATTGCCGGGGCAGCAATGGCATTTAGTTCCGTTTCTGTAGTAACAAATGCGTTGCGTCTACGTAACTTTCGACCCAAAAATGTTGGCTAATTTGATTCTTGCTTAAGAGGGAATAATGATGAACAAGCAACTTACATTTCTAGGAACATTAGCAGGATTTGGATTTCTGCTTGGGGTAATTTCCGGTTCAATTTTTGGAGTGTTAACGTAGCCTATTTTTGCACTCTGATGAATGAAACATCGAACGATAGCGCGGGTTTTGTCAATCACGAAGGAAATTTACTCAATACCTTTGTTCAAAACCCGCTCTTACTCCCATAATCTTGTGTATTTTTTAGGAGGTTTTTAAATGAGCGGCAAAACAACAATTATCGGTACTATTGCTAGTCTCGGGGTTGTACTAGGAATGTTATCTGGTGAAGGAATAGCGCAAAATACCCATGAAACACACCCAACTCAAACACAGCAAAGAAGTCAGTTTCATCGCATTGAACAACCCTTAAGTAACAAGATTTTAGTTACTCTGGCTGGAATGGGATTAATTAGTTTAGAACTTTGGTGGTTTCTCCTTAGCAAACCCAAATCTCAGAAAGCAGTTACAGCCAGTGGAGGAATTCAAGAAGTAACCGTCACCGTTGATGGTGGTTATGAACCCAGCCGCGTTGTTGTGCAAGCTGGACAACCAGTGCGTCTTAACTTTCACCGCCAAGATCCTAGCAGTTGTTTGGAACAAGTCTTAATTCCCGATTTTCATATTGCAGCAGATTTGCATCTGAATCAAGTAACCTCTGTTGAATTCACACCTAAAAAAGCTGGCAGTTATGTCTTTAGCTGTGGCATGAATATGTTTCGAGGCGAAATTATCGCCACCGAAGACCAACAACTTGCATCAACGGGGTTTGAGGAATCTCAAACACTCACAGAATCCCAGTTCAATTCATCCATGTCAACACATCAGCCGGAAACAAGAATTGACGCTGAAGCTATGCAAATTAATCCAACTGTTGACCAGGGCCTCCAGAAAGTGACTATCATTGTTAACAAAGGCTACACGCCCAATCATCTGGTAGTTAAAGCAGGTAAACCCGTTCAACTCCACTTTTTACGTGAAACTTCTAGTGCTTGTTTAGCGAAAGTGCTGATTCCCGATTTTGGCATTGCTACCGATTTGTCTTTGAATCAAGTAACAACCATTGAATTCACTCCCGAAGACGTAGGAAACCACACTTTTAGTTGTGGCATGAATATGTTTCGCGGTACCATAGAAGTGCAAGCAGCTAACGTCTCTGACCCAGATGAAATGGCTGCTCAGGCCTTAAATAACTGACCGTCAACCAAGTGCGATCGCTCGAATGGTTTGTCGAAACGCCTACTGCTACCCAAAGTTGCGACATTCAGGCGATCGCCACTCTGTCATTCAAAAAAATGTCTAGCCCCTCTTGACTCTCCACTCGACTGGATAGTTTATCATAAGCTTAGAGTTGGATTCAGTAGAGGAAATGAGTATGTTAGTTCAAGAAAAGCAAAAACTCATTGGTTTAGTTGCGAAAGAAAGCGGTGTACCGATCAAAACCATTCGCTACTATGAGGAACTCGGTTTAATCAAGGCATCAGGCAGAACCGAGGGGAAATATAGATTATTTAATTCTGATATTTTGACTCGGCTAAGCTTTATTAAACGCGCCCAAACTTTGGGATTAACTTTAGCCGAGATTCAAGAATTATTGACGGTTCACGATGGAGGAGAGTTGCCTTGTGAACACATCAAAGTCCAGTTGCATGATAAACTGCTCGCTATCGATCTACAAATTCAGCAACTACTTATCCTCAAACTAGAGTTGGAAGGATTACTTTCAGGTGCGCCCACCTTACTAGAAAAGGTTGATTCCATCATTTGTCCTCTGATTCAAAAAAAGTAAATTCTTCTCTAACTTAATTGTTTCGATCGGTGTGTCAACGGAGGTTATAGAAGTTGACACACTGGTTTTTTATCAAAAAATAATATCGCTCAAGACAACGGCCCCATACACTGATTAAGGCAAGTCCAACAGTTATGGTCAAGAAAAAATCAGGGTTTATATATTTTCTGCCTGCCTACTTATATGTCGATTTATTCTGAAAAAATTTGTCAAATTTTTTTCGCTACCCCCTTGACTCTCCAGTCGAATAGAGAATTTAAGCTGTTATTAGGTTGAGTAAGTTCACGATTGATTTACTCAACAAAGTTCACCCATTAATCACCATCGATTAGAAATTGAAAACTATGGTACTGCAACTAACTGTTCCTAAACTGGCTTGTTCTGCTTGCGTGAATGCTATCACCAAAGTTATTCAAACGCTTGATTCTACTGCCTCGGTTCAAGCCAATCCAAAAACCAAACTTGTCAGCATAGAAACTCTAGCCTCCGAAACAGCAATCAAAGAAGCAATAGCTGCGGCTGGCTATCCATCCGTGTAAACCTTTTAGTTTTTTTCATGCCAGCGGTTAGCTTTGGCTAGCCGCCAATCCTAAATATTCATCTTAACTCTGGAGTTTATCAGTAGTTTAGAGGATTCATTTACAAGAATGCCCTTAACTAAAAACTCCAAACGAGAACAGCAAAGTCTAAACCCCTGATAAATCGACAACCTCAAGTTTACTAACTGGAGAAAACAATGAAGCCATTTTTAACTGCAATTGCTATTACTTCAACTCTCATCCTAGTTCAAGGTTGCTTCTCACCCTCAAGCACGAAATCTGGCGAAACATCAACTTCTTCTGGCTCACAAGTGGCAGATACCAGTTCTCACGAGGGTCATGTAATGGATAATTCCCAAACATCAGCAGCTAATAAAAATCCTCATGAGGGTCATAATATGGAGGATTCCAAAACCCATGACGCTGGAAAACAACATCATGATGGTGGTCATTCGGGATATTCAGATGCCGAACCTGGGAATGCTATCGCTAAGCTGACAGTTCCCTCCAATATCGCGCCCAAAACTCCCGTACCTTTGGTAATTGAAGTCCAAAACAAAGAAGGAAAGTCTATTGCTGATTTTGATAAATTCCAAGAACAATTAATGCACCTGATTGTCGTTAGCGATGATCTACAATATTTTAATCATATTCACCCCACCTATAAAGGAAATGGACGCTTTGAAGTTCAAACCGATTTTCCCGGCTCAGGTGGTTACACGCTGTTCAGTGATTACAAACCAGCAAAAAATGCAGAACAAGTTTCTGTCTTAAAAATGCAAGTTCCGGGTCAAGCTTTAGCTCGATCGAAAGTTGACATGGCTACCACCAAAACTTTGGGAAATACTAAGGCTAACCTCACGTTTTCTCAACCTCAAATAAAACCAGGACAAGGAGTTAACTTAATTTTCAATTTGCAAGATGCTAGTAGCAACCAACCGCTGAACGATTTACAGCCCTATTTAGGCGAAAGAGGACACTTAGTTATCCTCAAGCAGTCATCACCGTTGACAAAAGCCGACTATATTCATGCTCATGCCTTGAAAGATACTCCAGCAGGAGAGGTTCACTTTATGACCAGTTTCCCCCAACCAGGAAAATATAAGCTTTGGGGGCAGTTCAATCGTAATGGTCAAATTGTCACGGCTGATTTTTGGGTAAACGTGGAATAATTATACTCGCATTTTTTGTTTCTGAAGCAGAGAAACAGATTTTTGTTTCAAATGCTTGATTTCTAAACATTTTGCTATCAGCTAACTACTGGTGGTTGATAGCAAAACTCCTTGGCGATAAATCATGAGTAAACTATGGAATCATCTGAATTACAACCTTCTTCAAACACCAATCTACAAATCCATTCAGAGTCCGCTTCTTGTCGGCGATCGTCCCCTTGGTTATTGCTCGTGTTGCTCCTTGTGGGCGGTGGAGGGATTGGACTGTGGCGCGTTTTTGCTCCGAGTAATCAATCACCTCCAGCAACAGTTCAGCAACCGCCGCCAACGCCTGTAAAAACATTGTCGGTGCAAACCAGCCAAATTGTAGAAAGCTCGGAGTTCATAGCTAGCCTGAGCTTTTTAGACTGATTGCTGAATTTGTATTTTCTCCTGCAATTTAACTTCAGTACCTGCTTTCACCTCAGCTTCAACAAACGAGCCATATACATCGATACTTGAATTTACTGCTTCAAAACTAACAGCCAGAGCAAAAGGTACGTCAGCATTGCTATTTTGGTTCCATCCTGTATGTCCAACTACAGCAATACAGAAGCTTTTGGGTAGCTCATAAGACTTTACAGTCGCCCAATCTTTCTGAACAGTTCCTCTCCTTCGAGACAGTTCCTTTACTATGCCATCAATGCCATTTGCTCGTGTTTGGCCTTTGCCTAACTGTCTTTTTCCCAATGTCCATTGGAATAGCTCGTTATCTTTCTCGGTTTCTTCTGGTGCATCATAGTCTTCGAGAACTTGAGCTAGAAAACGCTTGGGATCTTCTTCCCGTTTGCTACAAGTCCAATCTAACCAAGTTGATAGATATTTCCTACAGTTACGTCGGGTACGACGAGGTTCAGCCACATAAGAAAGGGTAATTTCAATCAGAATGTCAAATCCTTCCCCTTGAGGTAGGAAATTTTCTGGCACTTTTACTTGATAAACCTTGGCTTGTCGAGCTTTAATGCGTTCTGTCCCTCTAGTTGTCAGCGTTACACGATTTAGGGAATTGCCAAGGGCGCGATAGATATCTGGAATTCCATAACCCATAGTCCGAATGGCATGATATAAATTAGTCTCCGAATTATTCGTCCAAGCTGGTAACCGTGCTGATTGAACGATGAGTGCGCGGTAAAGCAGTGTGCTTTCTTGAGGTAATGCTGCTGCTAATGCGGCAGCGATATGTGTAACTTTAGGAGCAGCAAATGATGTCCCTACGGCATCGGCACTAACAGCTTTACCACTATCACGGGTTGAACGAATTAATTCTGGACTAACTGATTCTGGTGTAGTGAAATTTGGTGAAGTTGGTGAGTCAATCACATAGTC
Organism: Microcoleus sp. Z1_B2; assembly: GCF_036700325.1. Classification (NCBI taxonomy): domain Bacteria; kingdom Bacillati; phylum Cyanobacteriota; class Cyanophyceae; order Oscillatoriales; family Microcoleaceae; genus Microcoleus; species Microcoleus sp. Z1_B2. The sequence continues at coordinate 68,893 of NZ_JAUBOQ010000004.1, read as the reverse complement.
CCCACCATATTCAACCACTTCTGGTTTAATAGTATCCCAAATGCCTGGGCCAGAACAGGAGAAAGAAGAAGGATAATTCTCTTCTGCTATCGACCTTAGAGGCGGCTTATTGTAGGTACAATGAGCAACAGAGCCAACAGTTAGAGCTTGAAAACTCTGTGCTGGGTTAGCGACCCGTGCAGAGGGTTGCAGCAGATATTGTGGATAGTTACGACCAGCTTGTATGTGAGCGTAAATTGAAGGGCGCGTCACATAGTTGGACTTTGCTTCAATATTGCCCGCCGCAACAATGAAGAGAACATCATTTTCCCAACTTAGTTTATCGATAGCTGCTGCCCAAGGAGTCATTGATTGGGTGCGACATGGGGAAATTGCAGCTACTGAGTGGTTATAAATTCGTGTTCTAGTTTGGCGATAATAAATCTCCACAATTTCTTCTAAAACGTTAGGCGGGAAAAACCCTTTAGGTAGTTCGTTTTCCGCATTGAGAATTCTAGCATTTTGAAGCCAACACACTGCCTGCTGACGACCTGTTTGAGGAATGCCTCGTGGATATAAAACTGCTCCTGCAACTCTAGTGCCATGTCCACCATATTTACAATAATCAGCAGTCATATTCGTTTCTCCAGGTACCCAAGATGTAGAGAGATTAGAGTCAATCGCAACTTTCAGTTTAGGGTGAATTTCTTGAATACCACTGTCTATAATACAAACTTTGGGTGCGTTTGGATCAGGTGCTTGTAATTCAAACTGTTCCCGATCTGATTCAGAGTTATTAGGTGTAACGGATGGAGCGATAAATTCATCGATTTCACTGACATCGAATATATATGGAAAGTTGAGGACAAGATCCTTCAGACCTTTACCAAGTATGCGAATTCGGCAGGAAAAGCTATCGGGTAGGCGTGAAATACCCATTTCATTACCTGGACTGGACTTCAAAATTTTTCCACGATATAGTGGATCTTGAATAAATTTTTGAAATTGCTGTTCTCTTACCCAATAAAGATCATCCCATTCTTCAGATGTGAGATTATGTTTATCTAACCATTTATTAATGCTTTTCAGATACTTGTCATCGTTATGAAAACGTTCCCGCTTGGGGCATCTCGAATATTGTTCTTGAATGTTGATGCAAGAAATACCTACATCTACAATATATTCTTGATGATCTAAAATCTGACCCCACTGTTCTTTAAGGCTAGGGGAAAGGATATATTCTGGTCGTTGAGTCCCCTCCAAAATTTCCCATATTTCTGGAACTTTGCCGCCCCCATGCTCAGACTCAATAAATTGCTGAATCTTTTTTCTGAGTTCCGAGAGTTTTATATCTGCTGAAGCTCCAATAATGTAGCCCTCCTCTAGATCAGCAACTATTTCAATCCCGAAACTTTTCAGGGCATCTGCATCAAATAAATTAGGATCTACTTGTAAAATGAATGAAATTGCATCTGGCAGATTAGGCTTACAATCTTCCTCGCGTTTTTCGCGTTCTTTCTCCCAATTTGAGACAATAGATGAAATAGAAGAATTTAACTTGCTACTATGTCCACCTACATCACCTTTATTAGCCAGCGTTGTTGTAGAGGTTTTTTTCGCACCTCCGGAAGATGGCGTAGCAGTTCCTTCATTAGTCAAACGTAGAGGTAAATGAGAAAATTGATTTAATTGTTCAGACATGGGAAATTATAACGTCTTGAATAGATGCCTCTAAGTGCTCTTGGATGACAAGTTCTTCTCGATCAAGGATGGCGCGTTTAGCCGCATCTTGAGCAACTCGAACAATTTGTGCTGCTGAAAGTTTGTCTAATTTCAGCACAATATTTCTCCAGTCGATTATACCCAATTCTACCGAAGAAAGTGTCTGTTTCAAAATAGCCTCAATTTCTGTCGGTGTTGGTTTTGGCACTTCGATGACATCATCAAATCGTCGCCATACAGCTTCATCCAGAAATTTAGTTAAATTTGTGGCTGCAACAAGCAATCCATTTGAGGCTTCATATTCATCAAGTAGTTGTAAAAAAGTATTAACCACTCGCTTGATTTCTCCTACTTCCTGAACGTCTTCCCGTGATTTAGCGATCGCATCGCATTCATCAATAAATAACAAACAAGGAGTTTGAGAGACTGTTTCAAATACTTCGCGCAAATTGGTTGCAGTTTCCCCTAAAAAGGAAGAAACCATTGCATCAAAACGTACTTTTACGAGAGTAAGTCCTGTATTCCAAGCTAGACGTTCGGCTCCCATAGTTTTACCGCACCCCGGAGTACCATAGAGTAGTATTTTTTGGCGGTAGCGTAAACCATGATGAGCTAGTCGGTCACGTGCAACATATTCTTTTTCTATACGACGAAAACGATCTTCCACAGCATCTGAAAGAATCATATGGTGTCGTAAACGCTCTCTAGGAACCGTAACAATAAAGGGATGGTTAAAACGTTGCTTGCTCGATAGCAAGGTTAGGGAGTGAGTATCATGTGTCTTTGAAAGAACACCGCTAGAAGGTGCAGAAGTAATTGCATCACGAGAGAGCTTATGTGAAAGTGCTGGAATCTCAGGAGGGATACGAGAAGATTGAGAATTACTTTTGTGGGTAATATTTTGGAGTTGTTCAGCTAGGAGGGTGTGTCCTTTTTTACGTTCTTCCTCAACGACTACAGATAGCATACTTTGGATCGCCGTTTTATCTTCACTGGCGATCGCTCTAAATAGCCGTTTAAGCACGTCTCCTTTCATTTTGCTGATTTGCTACTATATAGTACCATTGTACTATTTCAACCAATCAAAGTCCACCAGTTCGAGCGATCGCACTTTACCCCTTCACTCTCTCACGCAACCGCCCATAAATCACATCTAACCAAACCGGTACTACAAACTTACCCTTAGCCCAAGCTGCGACGACTTTCTCCAGCTCGAACTCTACCAGCTTGGCCACTCGTTCCTGTGGTTCTTTAACGAAAATTAAACGTTTTGGCTCCCGATCGCTCAAAAGCCCCGGATACTTCTCCTGGAGAGTTTTTAGAACTTCTCTAGCCACCTCAAACGTAAAACCACTGACAGCCAATACTCTATCGTCGCCAATGCCGCAAAATCTAGGACTTGCTCGCAGGCAAAAACAAGCTCTAATCAACGAATTACTGATCCAAGCCAGTAAAAACATTCAAAACATAGAGGCAAGCATTTCGGTAACGTCTTGTTGGTGGCGGCCCCGGTTGTTTAGTCTCAAAGCATTACCCCACAGCAGCCGAAGCAAAGCATAATCGTGCTTACCAGACAAATTTGTGCGATCGCGCTGTATGACAGTCAGCGAAGGAACGGGCTAATTTTGTCCAGTCCCGTCTTGAACCAAGTAGCGGATTAGAGCATGAATTGCCCGCTGTGCCGTTAGCGAGAGAGCAACTGTCACAATACCTATCAAACTCGGACTGAAGAAATTCCCGATTGGTGACGAGCAATTTTAGATTTTAGATTTTAGATTTTAGATTTTGGTGGATGCAAGGATGAAAGTCACGCATCCCAAATGGAATGACGATCGCTTTACTCACGCCCGCCAGAAGTTCTCACCCCTGGATTTGTTACAATTCTCGATCGTGTGGAGCAGGTGTATCTACGAAAACCTGCTTTTAGGAGAACTTTTGACTATGTGGCTTAAATTTGGTGTTGCTCCCAGCGGAGAACTGGCGAGCATTGATGAGGTTGTGCGCGGAAAAACTAACCTCGCTTGCCTCTACTGCGGAGGCTCCCTCACAGCGAAAAAGGGTTCCGTGAAAGAACATCACTTCGCGCACACCGGGGAAACTTGCAAGCCCGTTTCGCAGCGGATTAAAACCAAAGCGTTTCCATCGCTTCCCCTCTACGATAACTTCAACGTGCGACTTAAAGGTGAGGAATTAGAGCAATTGAAAGTGCTGTGGAAAGAGTACGGCGCACAAAATTACGCCATTCCCAAAGACTTGGTAAACTTTCGGTGGGAACTCAAAGGATTGGTGGAGTCGTCGGGCGATCGCACTTATCACTTTACCGACTTGGGTAAAATCCCCGTTGGCGCGCTTCCCCTGGCGCTGTTCAACAAAGTCCAGGAACCTTTGCTGCTGTCGGAGCTGGCTTCGTTGGAAGGCTCTGTAGAGATTGCTGAAGCTGCGGGTTTATCTTGTTTGGATGAACGGCGGGCTGATTTGCTGATTTATCGAGCACAGCTTCGTCGGATTCTGGTGAACTCGCTCTACTTCCTTGAGGTAAAAGCTGACGAAAGCTGCTTCTATAAAATTGGGGTAACAACTCGATCGATCGAGGAACGCATCGCCGAAGTGCAGCGGGATGTGAAAGCGCATTACTCGGATGTGACCGTCAATTTGCTGGGACTGTGGGAACACCGGGGGAATGTGGAGCTGTACTTCAAGCACCGGTACAAAGCTTTTAATTATCGCATTGGCAAGCTGACAGAGTATTTTGCGTTTCCGAACGTCAAGGCGGTGCTGAATGATTTGTACGGGATGGAAGCAAAAGTGTTGAGTGATGTTGAGTCGGATGCGATCGGTCTGAACTGGAGCCACACGCCTCGAATTGGCCTGAAGTCCTGACTCAACTTCAACTTTCTGGAAAAAAGAAACTTTTTAATCCGGCGTTGCTGATTTACGGTATGAAAGGCTAAATATGCAAATCATAGAAACCAGTATCACAAAGCTTCTCGATTTTAAAGTTATTTTTTCATACCCTGATTAAGCAAGGCCATCTCTCGATATGCCCAATCGAGCGAGCCATAAAGATCAACATTTAGATCGAGCGCATTTTGAGCCGCCGCAAGGTAACTCGTTAGGCGACAATAATGCGCGATCGCGTCTAGCTCTGCCTGATGAGCCGCCCGGACTTGTGCGATCGAAAGTTCAGAATTGGCAGGAGTCGGCAGAATTGAGAAACGCATAGTTACTCACTTCAATAAAAATTTAGTTCCTTGTTTTGGGTCAAGGAGCTGACTCAAGGCTTGACCCAATCAGTTGAGCGACTCGAAAGGCAGAAGCGATCGCTCCTTCATGCAAGCCATCGCCAAGGTAGGCTCCCGCATGGTAGGTATTGTTCTCGCCATTGGTGGCAACTACTTCATCCCGATAGCGGAACGACTCAGTGGTGTAGAGTGGGGTGTGATGTTCCTGAGTGTGAATGATGCGATCGGGTGCAATCAACTCCTCTAGTTGGAACGATAAAAAATTATGCTGTGGCGACGAGATACCGCAAAGCTGATTTAGGCAGGCGTTATAGCCCCAGCGACTGTCTGGCTTTTGGAAGAAATCAAATTCTGAGGGTTGTGTAACGCCATGTCGGGCGTACATGGAAATATCTCTATGAACTAAGGTCGTTGCATAGTGGGCTTTCCAGCCGGAAAACTGTTTAGTTTCAGCGTCGGTCGGGTCAGCTAACAGCGCCATCACCTGGTCAGGGGGCGTAGCAAACACGACTTTATCAAACTCCTGAATTTCACCCGTCGAGCGCACAATTTTCACAGCATCCGAGCTTCTGGAAATACGGTCAATCTCTACATTCAGCAAAATCTCACCCTTAAAGCGTTCCAGGATTTTTTCAATGTAAGCATACACGCCGCCCTTAACCCTGACCCAGTTGACTGCGAGATAGTCGCGTAACATCGGAATCGCCAACTCTGCTGGAAAATCATCAATCAGTTCAAATGGGATTGAATAGCTATACATAACCAACAACTTTAGCCAGGTATCGCGGCTACCGGAGCCTGGCAAATATTCCGACAGCGGACGATTGGACAAATTTTGCAAGTTAGCAAATTTCGTTCTCAGCCATAATCCCGCAGAACGGGCATAGATGGTATCGAGGCGTAACTGTTCGATCAGCCCGTGGACACCTACAAAGTTCTTCTCGATCGTGACTGCCGATAGAAAGTGGCTGCCATCTTTAAGAAACATGGCTGAACCAATATCGACGGGTTCTAGTTCTACCCCTAGTTCTTGCATCAGCGCGATGAAGTTGTAAAAGACAGTCGGGAATTCGAGCACTCCACTTTCCAAAATTTCATCGCAATCGGACTGGTTCGGCTGCACGTTCTTGTTCAATGTCCGAATGTGCCCTCCTAACATGGGCTGCCGCTCAAACACGGTGACATGATGCCCTTCTTTATCAAGCAGGTAGGCTGTAGCCATGCCGCTAGCTCCGCCACCAATAACAGCGATTCTCATAATTGACCTCTAAGTTTATGAAATGGATAATGCGCGTAGGCGTAGTTCGTCGTAGACATCATCTGTTTAGTCGTCTAAAAGCACGTCGCCCGATAATCGTTGATAGAGCAATGCTCCCGTCCAAACTGTGCCAGCAAAGCCTGGATAGCCAGATGAGGCATTACAGAAATAGAACTGCTTGAGTGAGGTTTCATGATTCAGTCGCCCTAGACCCACATTGCGCGGTGTCAGAATGGAGCCGTAAGAATTCCCACTGGGACACCAGCAAAAGCGTTCATTGGTGGTCGGGCTGCCCGTAATATGGAAGACCATGTGCTTTCTAAAGTTCGGCACATAGTGTTTTTCCACAACATCCAGGATGGAATCCAAGATTTCTTGCTTCTTCTGGTTGTAAGCTTTGCGATCGCTCTCCCGCAATTGCTTGAAATAGCCGTAATTGGCAACTGTGAGAAATTCCACAATTTGGCAATCTTCTGGGCAATCTCGACTCGCTTCCGTCAGTAAAGTAGGCGTTGTGATCGCAAAACTAGGATTAGAAAAGTCATGGCGATCGTACATCTGTGCGAAGGATTCATTCAGGTCTTGATGCCCGCTATGGGCGAGGTTCCACTTGCCAAATCCATAGTCTCGCAGGTCGATATCCTTGACGACGCAATACGCCATGTAGTTAGATGCCGAATATTCATAGTTAAGTTTTCGACGCACAGTTTTGGAGAACTTTTCCTCACCGATCATCTTGGCGGCTCTTTGAGGGTCAATATTGCAAATCACCGTATCACCCGTAAATTCGGAGGTTTGATTATTGGTGAGATCCATTGCCTGAACTCCCGTAACCGTTCTGTCTGTGACTCTAAAATTCGTGATTTCATGGTTTAGCAACACCTCTCCCCCATGTGATTCAATCACCTTGACTAAGGAATTAATCACATCCTCAAAATGCTGGGTTGGGTAAAATGCACCTGCTTGATAGCCTCGGAACAATGCCACCCAAGCATAAAACGAGAGTTGATTTGGAGGTAATAAAAAATCAAGCCATTGCAGAGCCAATAGGGTTTGAGCGGCTTGGGGTAGCTGAAACTTGTCAAATACATCTTGAAGTGTGCTGTTGAGATGCTGGAAAGCACATAATGCTTCACTTGGGTGTTTGAGTAATTTAATCGGCTTAATTGGAGGAGCAATTATTTTCAAGCCTACGCCAGTCTTTTCTACTTCGTTAACGAATTGGCGAATGCGATCGCCATGTGCCGGAAATAGAGCCGATAATCGCTGGATCAGTTCTTCTGGCTCTGACGGAATATCAATCGCATACCCTGGCATTCGCATATGGTCAAAGCCGTCCGGGTCATAACGTTCAAAAGTTACTTCCTTATCCAAGCCCAGTTTTTTGAGCACTTGATTGACAGTTTGCCCTTCACCACAGTTCCAGACGTAGTGAAATTGAGCATTGAATGTATACTTTTTAGCCATTGTAAACGTATGCCCAAATCCCCCTGGATGCTCGTGAGCTTCGAGGATTTGCACAGTCTTGCCGGAGTTTGCCATCAAAGCACCAAAGGTCAATGCTGATAAACCACTGCCGATAATCAGGTAATCCGGTTTCATAAGAGAGTCCCTCGAACAATAAACATCTTTACAAGATCGCTGTAGCGCCTGTAGCCTCAGAATTAGACATCCAGTGAAAGGCTTTGAAATTGAAGTTAGAACCAATTACAGCGGGTTAACTAGCCTGATAGATGCCTGATTATTCCTTGACTCGATAATTTCTCATCATGCCAGCGTCTTCGTGCTCTAAGGTATGACAGTGGTATGTATATAAGCCGCTGTATTTCTCAAATTTCATGAGCAGCTTCACTCGCTCACCCGGCATTACCATTACAGTATCCTTCAAGCCCTCGTCTACATAGCCATCCTTGACAGTTTGCCATCCTGCGGCAAGTTCTGGCAGCACTTCCCGACTAATAACTTGAAACTGCACGCCGTGTAGATGGATAGGGTGCGCCATCCCCTTCGCATCCATCATGGCTCCGGGGTTGAGTTTATTGATAATCTCCCACTGTTCGATCGAATTTAGCTTTACGGTTTCTTGCGGTAATGCAGTATTCATTTCAAAGGGCTGCCCATTAATCACCCATTTCATACCTTTGAGAGAAAGCTCAATAGGTCGTGGCTGGGTGGCATTAACGGCATCTTCTGGACGCAATAGTGGTAGGGCTGCTAGTTGAGTGGGGAGTCGCAGAGTTTCTTTTTCTTTGCGCTCAATCTTGACGTTGAATAGCATCATCGCTGAACCAAGTTCCGGGGCATTGTCAGAACTCATCATGCCGCTCATGCTGCTACCTCCTACATTTTCTGCTCCTGAAAAAGCCAGACTATTTAGAGATACTTCTGTACCAACTTTCAACTTACTGAAATCTGCCCAAACATCAATCCGCTCACCTGGCGCTAACATGACATACTTTCGTTCGGTAGGTCGAGGCAGTAAGCTACCATCAGTGCCAATGATGGTCAGTGGATCGCCACTGCTCCACGCAAGCTTGTAGATACGTGAATTAGATCCATTTAAGAGGCGAAGGCGGTAGACTCGTGTCGCCGCAGAAAGTGTGAAGTTGGGCTTACCATTCACGAATATCTTTTGACCCAAAAAGCCCATCATGCTGCTCATGTCATTGCTGGATTGACCTGAGTTATCCTGTTGCATCCCACCCATGTTGCTATTACGGGGGGTACCTATTTTGCTGCCGAGATAGAGGAGTTGATTATTGGCATCTAAGGTACGATCTTGCAGCACAATCGGTATCTCATAAGCCCCGGTGGGTAGATTAAGGGTCGCTTCTTCTTGATCCGTCACTATAAATAGCCCCGCCAAGCCAGCATAGGCTTGCTGCCCTGTAAGCCCGTCTGGATGAGGATGAAACCAGTTCATACCTGCCCGATTAATCACCTCAAACTCGTAGATATAGGTCTGTCCTGGCTGAATCGCAAAGCGAGGATGTCCATCCATCTCCTCTGGTAAAATCAATCCATGCCAATGCACAATGCTGGCTTGCCCTTGAGGAAGGTTATTTTGGAAGTTGACCCGCACGCGCTGACCTTTGCGAACGCGAATAATGGGGCCTAAATAACTATCGGGAATGGTTTGTAAGCTGTTTGGGTCGCCCTTGACCAGTTGTGCTGCGTAAGACCAAACTTGGGTCATTTGTCCCGGCAAGATTGGAACCGTTGTCGGTGCAGCCTTCAGGTTGATTTCAATATCGGGAATAAATTTTGCATTCGGCCCACGGGCTACGGTGTTCCCCTGAGCCATTTCTGTGGTGGAAGATTGAGGCGAACAACTCGATAGCAGGCTGTGAATTCCGCTTCCGATGACAAGTCCGCCTGCAAATCCAGTCCCTCGAAGAAAGTTTCGGCGGGTTAGGGGATGTTGGTAAGTGGTTTTAATGGGCATATCGCTCTCATTTCTGAATACGTCAATAAGCTTGTCTTGTCCCTTCAGAACTTTGTTAAGCCACTTGGTAGCCAGCCGCCGTAATTACATCCTTGATTGCAGCTTCTGAGGCTTGAGTTTCCACTGATACAATCTTGGTTTTTGGATCGCCCTGAACGGTAGCTTTAGCATCGACTGTTCTAATCGCTTTAGTAATGGTGTTTACACAACCACCACAGGTCATATTGGGAACTTTTAATTGGAGTTTCATAATGTCAAATCCTTATTTTTGTGTGGTTCAGTCAAGAAAAACGTTTTGGACAATCAGCAATGCTTTTCTCCACTTTTCAACCAGTTCAGCTTCACTGTGCGGGCAGTAATCTGTACACTTATGCTTGTTGGGTGAGTACGAGTACCACAAAGCTAATAATAATTAGGAAGCCTGCATCCAGTTCAAGGATAGTTTCACTGACAGATTTGAGCCGCATAAAATAGATCAGGGGAAAGGCGATCGCCAAACACCAGATTTTTAGAAATATCATGATTTCTTAAAGCCGATACAAGCCATACTGGTGAAGCGAGCTAATCCTATTGGGAACGAGAAAAACTGAACGCGATTTAACCCGGCTTCACGTATCAGCGCTGAGAGTTTTTCCTGGGTGAAACATCGAGTGCCCCAATGCCACTGAATGAGTGAGCCGAGTAGTCCCGATCGAGTCACCACAAGAACTAATGGTGCGCCCGGACGCAAAACTCTGACCATTTCTTGTAATCCCTGTGCTGGATTCAGTAAATGTTCAAGCATATAGGCACTCATGACACCATCAAAAGAATGGTCTGCAAATGGCAACGTATTCACATCACTTTGACAGATTTGATGACGAATATTTGCCTGACTGAGTTGTTGATCGGCTATTTTGAGCATCTCCGATGAGACATCGACTCCAGTAATCTGTATTGTTGGATTAATAGTTTGAGCAAATGCCAGACTGAAGTCCGCTGTGCCAATACCACAATCACAAATGTTCAGGTTATCTTGCCAGTCAAGCAAAATATCAGCGTTTTTTAGCGATCGCCATAGCTCTCGATAAGCATGACGATAACCCAGAAGACGAACAAGTTGATGCCACCAGATGGCAGCTTTGTTATAGGTTTGAGACAGTTGTGTAGTTGTTGGATAAACTCGTTGAACTGAAACCTGCCACCATCCAACCGTCCATTCCATTGTGAAACCTCATTGATATGGAGTAATAATGCTAGTAGCTGCTGCTAATGTCTGGACACCCTTCTCACCGGGTGACATAATATGCACCAACATGAGGTTGGCTTGATTCGATTTTTCTTCCATTTGCTGTAAGTCTCTGACCTATGTGTGAGCGAGAGTAGGTTCAGTTTTTTCAGTTTTTATCGTGATGGGATGTTGCACACTCAAAACAGAACAGGGTGCATGGTGAAACACATAGTTACTGACGCTCCCCTGAATTAACTCTTTGACACCGGACAGTCCCCGATGCCCGATGACGATCAGATCCGCTTCCCAGTCTTGGGCGATCGCACAGATGGTTTCACCGGGGTTATCCACAAAGTCGCCAGTTTTTTGCATAGATTCTGCACCTACACCCGCTGCGATCGCCCGTTCACTAGAGGCTTGCAGTAACTTCAAGCCCATCTGTTTGTAGGTTTTCCAATGCTGTTCGTAGAACTGTACTTCTGTATTAAAATACTCAGGATTGTAACTTCCGCTGATAAGTCCTTCGATCTGGGGAAACCCTTTCTCCTGCATATGGATAATATGGAGCAGGAGCAAACTGCCTCCGGTCGTTTTTGCCTGAGCGATCGCGATTTCAACAACATGATCGGTCAGATCGGATTGATCGATCGCCACTAGAATTTTGTGAAACATAGAATCTCCTTTCAGAATGATAAGTGGTAACTTCGAGATTTCTTGGAGCTACGACTTACCCTGCTTCGGTTTTCGTAAGAACTGCCTGAAGTTGTGCCTCATCTTCGTGAGATAACGAAGTTCGTAGGACTTTTCCCTCAAATTTGCTCAAGTCGTCCAAAACCTTGTCAGGTGTAGACTTTCTCACCAAAACAAAAATGGCAGAGGTTCCAGGTTCGATCGTGTTGCCTAGTTCTTGAATGAAATTATCATCAATGCCGATATCCGTTAAGGCACCGGAAAGCGCACCCACTGCTGCACCCAAAATTCCCAGTATGGGTTCAAAAAACATCAAGCCGATTAACAGTCCCCAGAAGCCGCCACTTAACGCGCCACCGGTGACGAGTTCTTGAGTTTGTTTAATCTTGACTTTGCCATCTTTCTTTTTGACCACGATCGCTGCATCTTCTAGATCGATCAGATATTCCCGCTCCATTTTTCTGAGATCGAGCAACACTTCATCTGCCTTAAATTCATCAGGAAAGCCAATCACAATTAGATCACTCATATTTTTCTACCTGTTAAAATGAACACTCAGCTTTGAAAAGGAAAAAATTGCACGAAGATAATCACAGTTCCTAGTCCCCAAAAAAAGGTAGGAACACCATTGTTTTCTATCTCACCGGAAGCTTATTGTAGAGGCGAGCAACGAAAGCAGCGTACAGACCAGTACCCACAGACCAAACCACAAGACCTACAATAAAGCTTCCCCAGGTAATGCTTCGGGTAATACCAGATAAATTAGCGTGAAGAACATAGCTAAAGAATCCCATCGTTATCTCAGGTGCCACTGTTAGAAACAGAATGCAAATCAAATAAGCAATTCCTGTAATAATCGCTGTGGCAAGAAATAGCGATCGCACACTTAGCTTCAGCGCTGAATGACTACGTATACGGGTTTCTTCGTTCGGGTGAATACTATGGATCATGGTGAGACTCCTGTGAATGAGCTAGTTTTTTCTGAGTGTTGCGATGACCCCAGGGGACAAATGCAGGTGTCAGTGCGGCATAACGGGCATACTCCTCACCAAATTCTGCTAAGGCATCCCGTTCTTCTTGGTGAGCTAATCGGATATACATCGCGACCAAAATGGGGAACATGAGCAACGTCACGAGAGTAGGCCATTCCAGCAAAAAGCCCAACATGATGACAATGAAGCCGACATACTGCGGATGGCGAATGGTTGAATATGGCCCTGAAACCGCCAATGTATGACTTCGTTGAGCTTTGTAGAGAACTTCCCAAGCATTTCCTAAATAAATCAGTCCACCAAAAATTAGTACATTACTCAGAAGGTGAATCGGATTCCAATGAGGATCGCCTTTCCACCCCAGGAATGTCCACCACAGATGCCCAGCATCATGGGAAAAAATGTTCAATCCTGGATAGCGGGTTTGCAGCCAGCCTGAGAATAAGTAAAGCGTTAAGGGGAACCCATACATTTCTGTGAACAATGCCACAATGAATGCTGAGAACGCCCCGAACGATCGCCAATCTCTTGGGTTACGCGGCTTGGTGAAACTAAAGGCAAAGATAATAAATATCAGGGAATTAATAATCACTAATCCCCACAGTCCGTAAGCAGGAACGTTACTCATATCTCTCATGGTTCGATCTCCTTGAAATAGATTTATTTACAGAGTCCGAATAATTTCCTTCAGCGAGATTGGCTATTGCCACTGTTACCGCCTCCATGTCCCCCATGTGCTCCGTGCATAAATAGGTGCATGAATATACAGATGAACAGTAAAGAGAACGGTAAAAAGCCCGCTAAATGCGCCCAATGTTCTGTAATCAAAAAGTACGCAATAATCCCGATCGAGACATACAGCACAACCTTAATTGGCAAGCTGAGACGAGTTGGCTGACGATCGGGCTGGGACTGATTTGATGAACCATGTTGGTGCATAAAGACCTCCTTGTGAATAGAACAACTCGCGATTCCAGGCTTGTTACCATCCTTGCATCTGTGCGATTTCAGCGCTCTGAGATGTGATGATTGACTGAGCCAAAGTACGGATTTCTGGATGAGAAGCACGCTCAGATGCCATCTTCGCCATCTTCACCGCCATTTGATGATGGGGAATCATTTGTCGCACAAATTCTTTGTCAAAGTCCGGGGCTTTCTTGAGCGCGTCGAGGTCAGTTTTCATGCTCATCATGCCCTCACCCATCATGCCTGAGCCTGTGCCCTGCCCTTGGTTGTGGTGCTCTCCCATCATGCCCATGTCATTCATTGAAGGTGCAGGGACTTCTTTGCCGAACCACTGTTTGTACCAGCTACGCATCTCTTGAATTTCACGAGTTTGGTCTTTTTTAATCGCTTGGGCTAATTTTTTAACTTCTGGGCGTTTGGCGCGACTAAAAGCAAGATCAGCCATTGCGATCGCGTCTTGGTGATGAGGGATCATCATTTCGATAAAATGCTGATCGACTCGGACTGATCTGGGTTGTTGAGGATTTCTTGGTGCAGGTAATGACTGAACTTGTTCGCTGTTGATAAGGACAAATCCAGTAATAGCACCACTACTAAGTAACCCGACTAAGCTGTACACCAAAAACTTCTTATTCATAAACTTACCTTGGCTAAGGGATGATCACGTTCTTATACTTTTTAAACTACGCTTAGATTGTGAGAAACTTATGAGCGATGTAAAGCTAGAGAGAGAACTTTTTGCTTGTCCAGCTTTTGATGTAGGAACGGGCATTTTTTGCCAGCAACTTCGACAAAACCAGTGGATAGATCCACCTTGGATGTGTCGGAGAAGTTTATCGGAGCAATAAAAACAATTTTGCATGGCTCCATTTGATAAAACTCAGCTAAAGCGGGTACTGATTCTGCACTGATGGCTGTTGCGTAGGATAATGGTTGAGCGCGATCGCTCATGCAACAGCCAACGCGGTAAATAAATAGGTTTTATGCTGTTGCTTTAGCCATCTGACGGCAAGATTCAGCACAACGACGGCAGGCTTGAGCGCACTTTTTACACTGATCGTGGTCGTGCTTCTCACACTCAGTCGCACAGCGATCGCACGCTTCTGCACAAACCGCACACATTTGAGCGTGCAGGTCAGAATTACGAGCCATGAACCGAGCGCAGAGAGCACAGGTATCAGCGCAATCGCGGCATAGCTGAATACATTGAGCCATCATCTGCACCATGTCACTGGTTAAGCAAGCGGTTCCGCATTGCTCACACTCACGAAGACAGTCGAGGCAATTCTGAATGCAGGTTTCTAGCAGAGATTGATGAGATTTAGTAGTAGTAGTAGTCATGGTTTTAAGCTCCTAAAGAATCAACACAACGAAGAACGGATTGTTATGCCCTTCACCTTGGTTAGGGGATGACTAAGTTCTTATATCTCTCAAGCTACGCTCAGACTATGAGAAACCTATGAGCGATTCAAGGTTTACGTCTTTAGGAAGATTTTTCCAGCTTTTTGGCGATGAGCAATTCATTTCATCCTGATTTCATTCTTTCCCATCATTATTGGAGGATTCCGCTCACCTGACACCGCAACCAGCCTGTAAAGGAGTTAGACTGATGAAAATTTTGGTGGTAGAAGATGATGAGGCAATTGCCGACCTACTTACTTGCATTCTCTCCAACCAAAATTACGTGGTTGAAGTTGCTAACGATGGTGAGGCAGCTTGGGAACTGATTGTTGTTTATAACTATGATTTACTGCTGATAGATATTACGCTCCCTCGTTTAGACGGAATAAGTCTCTGTCGTAGAGTCAGAGCGCACGACTATAAAATGCCAATTCTGGTGGTAACAGGGCGAGGCAGTGGTCACGATCAAGCGATCGGGCTAGATGCAGGTGCCGATGGGTACATGGTGAAACCGCTCGATCAGGAGTTATTGATTGCTCGAATTCGAGCCTTGCTGCGTCGCACAGGCACGACTTTTCAATCTGTGCTGGAGAAGGGTAATTTGCGGCTCGACCCAACAAGTCGTGAAGTTACTTACGCAGGGCAACTTCTATCCTTGAGTCCCAAGGAGTTTTCGATCCTAGAGTTCTTTTTGCGGAATGGTCGTCAAGTCTTTACCTACAGCGTAATTTTGGATCAAATCTGGGCGTATGGAGAGACTCCTAGCGAAGATGCCGTGAGAACTCATATTAAGGGGCTACGGCAGAAATTTAGAGGGGTCGGCGCTCCCACAGATTTGATTGAAACGGTTTATGGACTGGGTTATCGGCTTAAACCAATCGCTGATTCAACCAAGACGGCTCAACTCACGTCTAATGAAGCGACTCAACCGATTCAACAACAAACCCTCAGCGCCTTATCCAAGCGTCAAGAAATTGATCCCGCCTCAAACGACTTAACTACAGAACGAATCGAGCCGGAAGAGTCTCTGTTTGTGGATGAGCGTCCTTTGTTATTGATCGTCGATCCCGATCGCCAACTGGCCCAACAGTTGATAAATGAAGCGGTGGACTGGGGATTTCGGAGCGCGATCGCAACGACACTTTCCGAAGCCGAAACGAAAATTGAGCAGGATGCGCCTACCGTTGTGCTACTCGATCCCGATATTACTCATCCCACAACAGAGAGTTTAAGGCTGCTGGCAAAGCTCAGTCATCAAACTCCTTCTGTGCCAGTTCTAGTTTTAACCAGTCACGATCAATTAACCGATCGCCTAGAAGTTGCCCAACTCGGCGGACATAGTTTTTTACACAAACCCTTGCCCCCGGCTCAAGTGCTGAAAGCGATCGCACAAGCGGCACAACAAGCAGAGACAGCAAAGCAACGGGTGATGGTCGTTGATGCTGAGCCCCAGATTCTTGCAACTCTGAAGGAGTTCCTAGAACCCTGGGGATTGAGCGTAACAACGCTCAACGCTCCTCAACGATTTTGGGAAACGTTGAAATCATGCTCACCGGATCTGCTAATTTTAGATGTGAAAATGCCTGGTGTGAGCGGCGTGGAGCTTTGCAAAATTATCCGCAACAATTCGCGCTGGGGGCGCTTGCCGATCATTTTTTTGACGGCGCATACCGATGCTGCGATCGTCAATCAAATGTTTTCAGTGGGTGCAGATGACTTTGTGAGCAAGCCGATCGTAGGGCCAGAATTGGTCAGTCGCATCATCAATCGCCTAGAACGGATCAAACTCCTTCAGAATGCTGCTGAGACAGATTATTTAACCAAACTCTCTAACCGCAATAAGTCAACCCAAGACTTAAACAAATACCTTCAACTTGCAAATCAACAGGAGCAGCCGCTCTGTCTAGCAGTTCTGGACTTAGACAATCTCAAACAGATCAACGATCGTCACGGGTACAATACTGGCGACATGGTGATGCGTCAGTGGGGACAATTGCTCCGGCAAACTTTTAGGCAAAATGCAGTCGTTGCTCGCTGGGAGAGCGATGAATTTGTGGTTGCCTTATCTAGCATGATTAAGGCAGATGGTATTCAAAGACTCACTCAATTATTAGCAACGCTCCACCACAGAAAATTCGTTGCTCCCGAGCAAACTCAATTTCGGATCACATTTAGCGCTGGAATTGCTCAATATCCAGATAATGGAACGGATTTGCCTTCTCTTTATCAAGCCGCATCCGAAGCCTTGCATCAGTCTAAAGTTGCTGGGTGTGCTTGTATTTTTTCTGCGGGAGACTCTAGGGCTATTCTCCAATAAACGAAGTCTTAATTCATTATTAACATTCTCAAACTCAAACTTTTCTTAACTCCTCATAAGTTCCTCAGATTGTTTTATTACAGTCAAAGTGGGTATGCAAGGACTGTTGCATACAATCACCTCCGATCGCGCGCATTCTGGCATTGGGGAAGGTTTTGTATATCAGAGAGTTTTAGTAGCGATCGATGATTTTGAAATTAGCAGTGGAGAACAGTAATGTTAGATATCGATGAAATGGGACAAAAAGAAATACACGAACTGCTACATAAAGTAGGATATGGACACCTCGGCTGCATAGGCGAAGGGTATCCATATATTGTGCCTATGCACTATTACCTTAAAGACTCAGAAATATATATCTTCACAACGGTGGGAATGAAGACTGAGTATATGGATGCAAATCCAAAAGTTTGCTTACAGATCGAAGAAGTTCACGATCTGGTGCACTGGCGCAGCGTTGTTGTGAATGGTCGCGCTGAACGCCTCACTGAGCAGCAAGATATTGATCGGGTGATGCAATTTGTCAAAACGCAGAATCCAACACTTTCGCCTGCGATCAATCGAACCTGGATCGATGCTTGGGGACGAGCAGAGGTGATTGCAATCTACCGCATTCACGAGAATGAAATGAGCGGACGCACGACTGATGGAGTTAGCAGTCAGTGAAATCGAAAAATTTGGACAAACTTATTTTAGAAGGCTGATTTTAATTCGGCGATCGCCTCTCTAAAATTTCGCCCTAGCTTCCTTCTCTGTAAATCTGCCAACCAGGGCATCACATTAAATTAGGAGGATTAATTTATGAACCACGATCGCCATCAACATGGACAAACCCAACCCAAGCCAGGACACGCTGGGCACCACGAACACAAACAGCAACTTGAAAGGAATCTACCTGACCCACACAGCAATCATAGTGCTCACGGTAAACAGCCTAATCACGCTCAACACGCAGGTCACGACAAACACGCTGGACACAGCCCAGAGATTTTCAAACGACGCTTCTTTATTTGCCTCTTACTAACGCTGCCCGTTCTCTATTTTGCGCCCATGTTTCAGGATTGGTTTAGTTATGAAGCCATCCAGTTTTCAGGTGCGAATTGGGTGATTCCCATTTTCTCAACGATTATTTATTTCTATGGTGGCTGGGTTTTTCTGAAGGGAGCTTACTACGAACTCCGCAGTAAAATTGGCATGATGACTCTGGTTGCTCTAGCAATCACCGTGGCGTTTGTCTACAGTGTGGCAGTGACTCTTGGATTGGCGGGAGATTCTTTCTACTGGGAACTGGCCACCTTAGTCGATATCATGCTGCTCGGTCACTGGATGGAAATGGCTTCTGTGCTGGGAGCCAGCAATGCTCTACAAGAACTTGCCAAGTTAGTACCTTCTGTCGCTCACAAGAAGCAGGCGAATGGGCAGATAGAAGATGTCCAAGTAAGCGCATTAGTTGAGGGCGATCTAATTCTGATTCGTCCCGGTGAACAAGTCCCAATTGATGGTGAGGTCATCGAGGGTACTTCCAACGTCAACGAAGCTTTTCTCACTGGGGAGTCGCGCCCGGTGGTCAAAAAAGCCAACGATGAAGCGATCGCCGGAGCAGTCAATGGAGAAGGCGCTTTGACAATCAAAGTCACTCGCACCGGAGATAAAACAACCTTGAGCCAAATTATGCGCCTAGTTGAGGAAGCGCAGGCATCTAAAAGTAAATTTCAAACACTAGCCGATCGACTGGCCTATTGGCTAACTTATACAGCGATCGCGATCGCTACGCTAGCGTTCATCATTTGGCTATCTGTTAAACCAGATGGTTTAACATTTGCAATTAATCGCGCCGTTACTGTATTGGTGATTGCTTGTCCTCATGCGTTAGGTTTAGCGATCCCCTTAGTGCTGGTCAACGCAACTGCAATGTCCGCTAAAAACGGCATTCTGGTACGAAATCGAGAAGCGTTTGAACGAGCAAAAGACATTAAAACAATCGCATTTGATAAGACGGGGACATTGACAACCGGACATTTTGGCGTGCAACGAATTTATACAGATAGTATAGATGAGTTAAAAGCTTTGGGCATTTCTGCTTCTCTCGAATCTTTATCAGAACACCCGCTTGGACAATCGATCGTAGAAGAAGCCAGCCATCGCAAAATCGAGCTTTCAAAAGCCAGTGACTTCAAAGCAGTTCCCGGTCAGGGCGTTGAAGGCGTGGTAAACGGTCAGCGCTATCGGGTTGGCAGACCCGAATGGGTTCAAGAGTTGAAATTGCAGTTTCCGCCAGCATTGCAAAAAGGACTACAAGAACGTGAATCTCGTGGTGAAAGTGCGATCGTGCTGATGGACGACAAGCAAGTTCTCGCCCTATTCGGGTTAGCCGATCAAGTGCGCGAATCTGCACGAGAAGCGGTTGTAAAATTACAGGAAATGGACGTGCAGGTGGTCATGATTACAGGCGATGCCGAAGCCGTTGCCAAGGCGGTTGCTGGGGATTTGAAGATCGATCGCTACTATGCTCGTGTCCTACCACAGGATAAAGCTGCATTGATTCGTAAGCTCAAAGCTGAGAAGCCAACCGCCTTTGTGGGCGATGGAATCAATGATGCACCGGCTTTAACCGAGTCGGATTTAGGACTGGCGATCGGCGCTGGAACCAATGTGGCGATCGAGTCGGCTGATTTAATCTTGGTTAAAAGCGATCCGCTTGATGCAACCTACGCGCTTAAACTTGCGAAAGCGACCTACAACAAAATGACTCAGAACTTGCTTTGGGCAACTGGGTACAACGTCGTTGCAATTCCTTTAGCGGCAGGAATTGGGGCTCCCTTCGGCATTCTATTAACGCCAGCATTGGGAGCAATATTGATGAGCGTTTCGACGGTCGTTGTTTCAGTTAATGCAATGTTGTTACGTCGCGTTCGTTTGAATGATTAATTGCATATATTGGAGGAGTAAGGGTTTGTGTCCAAGAAAATCGTCCAAATTCTAGCGGCACCAGAAACCAACCTGTTTCTCTTTGCCTTTTTGCTCAATTTTGTTTACGAAGTTTGGCAGGCTCCCTATTACGAGTTCTACCGAAGTCCCTCTTTAGCCGACAAAATCAAAGATTTGACTCACTGCTCCTTCGGCGATGGGGTCATCATTCTATTTAGTAGTTGGGCGGTGAGTGTGTTAGTTCGTTCGCGGAATTGGGTGCTTTATCCCACCTCGAAGCTGGCGTTCCTGTTTACCAGTATTGGGTTGGTGATTACTCTGGTAATAGAAACCTATCGAGTTAATGTTTCTAAAGTCTATGGGGTTCCGGTGCTGGCAGTACCCATTCTAGGGATGAGTTTACTGGCCGTAATTCAGTGGATCGTTTTACCACCATTCATCCTTTATCTGGCTCGCCGTCATATGTTGGGTTATCTCGAAAAGCGGAGCTAATTAATCGACATGGACAAGGAATTTAATGCCTATCTGTTGGGTGGTGGTATCGGCTCTTTAGCAGCCGCAGCCTTCATAATTCGCGACGGCGGACTCCCTGGCAGAAATATTTTTATCCTAGAAGTAAAGCCCATCTTGGGCGGGAGTTTGGATGGAGCCGGGAACCCTGTAGACGGTTATTCGATGCGGGGGGGACGGATGTTGACGACTGACAATTATGAATGCACTTGGGATCTTTACAAGTCCATCCCCTCCCTAAGTTCGCCCGGTAAAACAGTGTTTGACGAAACTATGGAGTTTAATGAACGGCATAAGTCAAATTCTATGGCGCGTCTCGTTGACAGCCGCCGAGCAAAAGTCCCTGTGAGTTCAATGGGCTTTTCCATGCAAGATCGTCAAGAGTTGCTGAAGCTTAGCCAAGCTGATGAAGACGAATTGGCTGCTAGTCGTATCACTGATTGGCTTTCTCCAGAATTCTTCAAGACTGAATTCTGGTTTATGTGGGCAACTACATTCGCCTTCCAGCCGTGGCACAGTGCCGTTGAATTCAACCGTTACTTGCATCGCTTCATGCTCGAATTCTCTCGGATTGAAACCCTTGCTGGGGTGAAGCGAACCATTTACAATCAGTACGATTCATTGGTTCGTCCACTTCAGAGTTGGCTCGCAGATCAAGGTGTCAATTTCATCGTCGATTGCAAGGTCACAGATCTCGATCGCAACACCGAAGAAGGCAAGTTTGTGGTGACAGGCATTCATTATCAGCAGAAGGGTGAAAGTAAAGCGATCGCGCTTAAAGACGGCGACCTGGTTTTTCTGCAAAACGGATCGATGACTGATGCCTCAAGTTTGGGTTCTATGACAAGTGCGCCCAAGAAGCTGACCAAACAGGACAGCGACAGTTGGAATTTGTGGGAAAAGCTGGCGGCAGAACGCCCAGATTTCGGTAATCCTTCTGCTTTTAACAACAGCATTGCCGAGTCACTGTGGGAGTCTTTTACAGTCACACTAAAAACCCCTGCATTCTTCAACAAAATGCTTGAATTTAGCAGCAATCAACCGGGAACTGGTGGGCTTGTCACGTTTAAAGACTCCAACTGGCTGATGTCCATCGTGCTCGCCTATCAACCCCACTTTATAAATCAACCTGTTGATATACAGGTCTTCTGGGGATACGCTCTTTTCCCCGATCGCGTGGGTGATTTTGTGCCCAAGCCGATGAGCGAGTGTAACGGTGAAGAAATTCTGCGAGAACTCTGCGGTCATCTACGATTCGATCTGGATACTGTGGAATCGGCAAACTGCATTCCTTGCAGGATGCCGTACATCACAAGTATGTTTATGCCTCGTTTAGGCACGGATCGACCGTTGCCGATTCCTCGCAGCTCGAAGAACCTTGCTTTCATCAGCCAGTTTGTCGAAATTCCTGATGATGTTGTCTTCACGGTTGAGTATTCGGTGCGAGTTGCTCAAATGGCAGTTTATGAATTTTTAGGTATTAACCGCCAAATCCCGCCCGTTTCGCCTCATGATAAGTCACTGCGAGTGCAGTTTGAGGCTTTAATCAAAGCGTTTAAATGAGTTTTGTAACTTCCCAGAAAAGTTGATTCATACCGTCAATCAGCAACGCCGTTTTTTCATTATCTTTACCAAAATTTCTGTTCTATTATCTTAAACTCTTTAGTCGAGTAGAGAGTCAAGTAGAGAAGTCAACATCATTCTTCAGGCATATTTACTCGAATTTCTGAATTTAGGCCTTGACTCTCTAGTCTGGTGGAGAGTTTAGTATGGACTTAGTTCTAAGAAATTAATCACTCAATTGAGGATAAAGATGAGTATGCTCACACTTGCTAAAACAGTAATCGGTGGAACTATAGCTGGCTTAACGTTGTTAGCTTTGACAGCTAATCCCTCGTTTGCAGACACTCACAACCCGACTGCTAGCCCAACTACAGCTTCTAGCTCTACCAATGAAGCACCCGTAGCTCAAGAGCGTCTTACTCCAACAATAGCGCAAACCAATCAGGCTCCGCAGCAGCCTACTGAAGGCGGATGTAGCTGTTGCAAGAATATGATGAACAATATGCCTGGTATGAACAATATGCCTGGGATGAGAGGAAATCAAAGCAACCCCTCCAGATAGACAGTTATTGCGATCGCCATGCGATCGCCTTTTGGGAAATATTTAGGATGCTGTGAAAAGAACTAACAGACAAGGCGTTCTTTGGAATCAGAAAAACGGTGTCGCCCTAACAGTTTTACTGCTCTGTTTACTGCTTTGTTGGTGGTTGCAGCATCCTAATATAAATCTATTCACCCCAGAAGGCTTCAAACAAGCAGTCAAGAATCTAAGAATTTTTGTCGCGGTTCAGGTGTTAGCCACCGTCGCGGCAATTTCTTTGTTCCGCTCTGAGGTTCCAAAGCGGGAGTTTAGTCAGTAACCCTGAACCTGAATTTTTCTCACTAACTCAAGCTTGATGCCAGACGTGAGGTAGTGTTGTGCCTGAATCATCAATGCTGATGTTTCTGCATCCAACCCAGCATTAAGCCAGTTCCCATTAGTAAAACACCAGCAAAGCTATAAGGGGCGCTTACCTGCCATGCAAACAGAACGCCCCCTAACATCGATCCCCCAACTTGTCCGAGGCTATTAGCGGCATTTTGAATTCCTAACACCGTTCCCGTGTGTTGACCGCCCCGTTTTGAAATCAAAGCAGCTACATTTGGGGTAATCAATGCCATACCGAATGCCAATATAGCGACAACTCCCAGCACAATGGGAAGCGATCGCGCCATTAGTAGCAGGAAAATGCCGCTTCCCATGAGTGCAAATCCCAGAGCAACTTGGGCGATCTCATTCATATATCGAGACAAAAAGCTCACTGCAATGATTTGAAAGACTGCCATCACTGAGCCACACATCATAAATACAAAGCCTGTTTGGACGGGCCCGTATCCCAATATTTCTTGAGCATATAATGCAAAAACGGCTTCAAACATCGTGAGTCCAAACTGGGCGATCGTGGCTAAACCCAACAGCAGTAATAGTGGTTTACCCAGCCTTTTCCAATCTAGTGCTGGCTGACGAGGGACTACAGTTGCGGATCTCGATGGTAACGATTCTGGCAACCAGCGGAGAGCGACTAGCAGCGTTAAGAACATCAAACCCGCAGCTAGAAAAAAGGGAGGAGCATAATTTTCAATTTTGAGATCGAAAAAACCGAGGGTAAAATGTAAGTCTTCACGAGTTGTCAAACCACCAAAAGCTGGTCCAGCAATTGCTCCAAGACTCACTGCTGTACCGAGCCAAGCCATTCCTTGGGTGCGATCGCGCTCAGTCGTTACATCCGAAACATAAGCGGCAGCAGCAGGCAGCATCGCAGCGGCTAGAACCCCACCGACTGCTCGAGCAACATAAAGCATTGCGAGGGAAGAGGCAAACCCAAATAGTAGTTGAGCGATCGCGGAACCGGCAATTCCGATCAAAATTAAGGGTCGCCTGCCGACTCGATCTGACAATTGCCCCCAAAACGGTGCTGTAATTAACTGAGCGAAGGCGTAAATGCTGGTTAATAAGGTAATGTGAATGGCGATCGTCTCACGCGGAACAACTGCTATATGTAAATGTTGGGCGTAGAAAGGAAGTACAGGCAGGCTTACTCCGAAGCCAATCATGACTACAAATAAGCAAACAAGAAGTAAGAAGAGCTTTTTAATCATAAAATCAGGTGAGGGGTTTTATTTGTATTGGGTTGGTGATTACTCTGGTAATCGAAACCTATCGAGTTAATGGTTTCTAGGCGTTGCTCATTCATGGTATGAATCAACTTTTCGCTTGATGTTACAAAACTCACCCTACTTAGCTTATACCCATTCCGAAATCTTGAATTTATACCTGTATTCAGCAACGCCAGGCTGAATCTCATTAACTACCAATAGTCACACAAACCTGGGATAATTTAAACAAACGGCTCAGATGGTAAGCCAAAGAAGCGAAAACAGCAATGGCAAGCTACAGAGAATGGAACCAAGCATTAGTGTCTTACTTTACCAGTGGCGTACCGCGCGGTACTAAACTTTACGTAAGCGTTGACGACGATGTACTCGAGCGTATTGGTCTAGAATTTGGAAAGGATACGGGCGTCAACAACGGTCGCGATGACTTTTTGATTGCCGTAAGGAAAAGAGTCATCATTGACCAACAAGTTAATTTGAGCAACTTGCGAGGGTGTGATTCTGACGGTTTACCCAAAAGTATTGCCTTTCTCAGTGCCACAGTCCTAGCCGCCTATCAGATGGCTGAGGAAGAAAAAATATCAGAACTAAACTACTTCCGGCGATTGCAGAAAATTTTAGGTCTGTCCGACGCTCGTCGTCCACCGGGCATGGAATCTGGTTCCGCTGCTGAAGAACCGCTATGGAAAGAATGGAATCTTTGGCTAAGGCAACAGGGATTTTTACCTTCAGCAGTTCGGGGTCGCGGTGGTCCAACTACCTATATAAATTATCCAATTTCGCAATCTCTTCTACGCCACGCTGATAAAAACCGACTTCTAGATATATTTAACGAAAAGCAATGGACAGCCCAATGGGATGCCCAAACTTTATTTACTCATGTCCGCCGCGAGACGCCGAGGCTTTGCCAACACTTAAAAGAGTTACTGACGGACAACAGGCAGCGCTATGAAGCCGTTGCCGAAGCAATTCACGAAGTTTACGAACAATGGCAAAATGAGGGGAAACCAGTAACACTAAAACAAGGAGTACGCACCTGGAGCCGCTACCTTTTTGCAGGTTTATATCGCACTGAAGATCCATTCTTGGGCCAGATTGATTACTATCTCTACCCGAAACAGCTAAAAGGGCGACCAGTAGAATCGGTACAAGTTCAGTACAGAGATAACGTTCACCAGCTTCGGGACGAACGCGCTGGATGGTATTTCCCTCTAAAAAATCCAATAAATATGAATGAATTGGATCGCGGTGCAAGATACCAAATTAGTTGTTCTACAGACCTGGATTCCCTAATTTTGCCCGAGCGTAACTTTTGGATATTAATTCCAGATCCCGATAACCCAGATTCAGGAGCCTATGCTTCTTGGGGAACGCCATCCCTCGGTACGCCATTTATCCTACTCTA
The DNA here is from genome assembly GCF_036700325.1 of Microcoleus sp. Z1_B2. Lineage (NCBI taxonomy): Bacteria > Bacillati > Cyanobacteriota > Cyanophyceae > Oscillatoriales > Microcoleaceae > Microcoleus > Microcoleus sp. Z1_B2. The sequence continues at coordinate 43,111 of NZ_JAUBOQ010000004.1, read as the reverse complement.
CAAAAAAGAACTGCTCTCAGATATTCAACGGTTGCAAGATGAGCAGCTATTGAAATGGCAGGGTGGAGCACAACCAGTATTTAAAAATTCTACCTGGTTTGAAATTCACACCTGCATGGTTGTTTCCCAAGCTTGGGATGCAGTCTTTATCAAAAGTCAAGAACTTAAAGATGCTTTGCAACCCAGTGTCCGTTTATCTATTAGCTTTTCAGGTGGTTTGCGCGTACCTCAATTGGGTGCATGGCTAGAGGGACATAGCCCTCTAGTAACTATCTTTGGTTTCCATCCCACAGTTGAGTTACAAGTAACTCGATTATCGGATGATTCCCAAATTTGGGAAAAGTTACAGCAAAGTACAAATATTCCCATTGTAGTTAACTTTCCTAGTGTAGGTGACTATCTCGTAAAAGCTACTTGTGGAGGTGAATCTAGCGAGCGCTTTGTCAGAATTGTTGATTGGAGTGGTCTGTCAATAGTAGAACCATCAAGTTGTGAAGTGATGCCGATCGGTTCAAGTCATAATATTTGTGGCAGCGTCCTTCAGTCATTGGCTCAATAAAGTTAAATAAATTCAAAAGTAAAATGACCAAAATTCAACGTTGGTACAGAGGATTTTCATACAAAGGGAACCCAAAACAACTTATCCAGGAAGTTTCCAAACACATACAACACCAAAATATCAGTCAATATGTGCCACTTCTGCGACTGGAAAAAGGAGCTACTTCTAGAAAAAGCTTTTATTTTTTTCTAGCAATTGAAAGTAGTACCCTAGGAGAAATACCTCAAGAAATTGTAAACTCTAATTTGCTCAAATTTCCCTGTTTTAAAACTTCGGCAGTTCCCGGCAATAAGAGCTTCACCTATGAACAAATAAAATCTATGGTTGGGGCAGCCCATGAAGTTTACGATTACACGAACCCTATTCCTTATCAGCCTGTAGAGAAAGTTACCTATGATAACCCATTTGAGGCGAGCGCCTCATCGCCTATCAATCAATCGTCACCAGATATTGAGGCACTTTCCCAGCGTTACGAACACCTTCTCTACTGGCTATCTACCCTTGGTAGCGGAACGTGGGAATCCTTCAAAAAAGCCTGCGATACTCTGAGACTTGAGGAACCAAAACGCATTTTACGGAGGCTTAGGTTGCTTGGGCATATTGAGTCTTCTTCAGACGGTACACGATGGTCTATGGCTCCTACAGCCCTCGTTAAGATTAAATCAGACTCTCCAGAATTTCTTCTTTGCGGTCAACGCAGCATCAAGTTGCTGAAGGAGTTGGAAAAATATACAGATATAATTTCCAGTCATCAATCAAGAAGAGACGCACCGCCTTGCATTCGTCTCAATTTGAGTGACTTTAATATAATTACAAGCCAGTTTTCTATCCTTTACGCTGGGGAAGTATCGAGCCGACTTGCTGAAATTATACCAAATCTTGACATTTGGAAGCAGAATCTCAGAAGCTTGCAGGGAATTGTGCCGAGTATATACGAGTGGAAGCGCTTTGATGGTAATGATTTTATTAGCTGTATCTCTCCCAATCAAACAGGTATGTACCAGATGTGGAGGATAGAGGAGAGCGATCGTCCTGGCTATACACTCTTTTATGACCAAGAAAGCGCTAGTTGGCGACAGGGCGACTGGTATGGTCTACGATTTTTAGCATTGCAGCACAGTGGCTTTGAATGTATTGCACGTTACGATCGCGCTAGCTGGCGTTTAGCAATACCTGTCTCCCAGCGTTGGCCTGAAATTTACGAACGTGCGCTAGTGCTAGCATCTGGACAACTCCCAACTTATCAAAAATCCTGGTTGCTCTACGAGAACGTGCCGATGGAAGTAATTTCTCTGCTAACTGATAAACTTAATGTAAAGTGCGAAGAGGTACCTGCCAGTGCATGACTTAGTTGGCGCATATCAAAGACTTGATCGCATTTATCAGCTATATATCAAAAGTGCCTTTCCCCTGCGTTACCGCGCTTTGGCTGATGAACGCGATCGCCTCCTCCAGCAACCAGGTATCTTGAGTCAGCCTCCCTTAGTTGAGCCTGTCCCGATTTATCCATCATCGGGGATGAATTTGTCAGCCGCAGCCAATCAACTGCCCTCCGAATACCACAATTTGGCACAACTTGGGCAAATGATTTTCGATCCGGGAGTCCAGCTTTACCAACACCAATGGGAAAGCCTGCGGGAAGTGTTGGTTAACCAGCGAGATTTAGTCGTGACTACTGGTACGGGTTCCGGTAAAACCGAATGTTTCCTCTTACCGCTTTTGGCACAGTTAGCAAGGGAATCCCAAACTTGGGGGGCTAATCGCCAACCGCCATCAAATCATCGTTGGTGGGATAACAATGTAAATTCTAATGGCGACCGTATCTCTCAATGGGCGCATACACCCCGACCAAAAGCCCTCCGTGCCTTGATTCTCTATCCTCTTAACGCGCTAGTTGAAGACCAGTTGCGACGGCTGAGAAAAGCGCTAGAAGCGCCATCAGTACACCAGTGGTTAAATCAAAACAGAGGGGGAAATAGAATTACCTTTGGACGCTACACCGGACAAACACCAGTTTCAGGCATACAGAAAGACGATAGTATCAGACGACTGAAAAATGAATTAAGGGAACTAGAACAGCAGCGCCGACAGAGAGATACGGATATCCAAAACAATCCGTCTTGGCTTCAGGATATGCCCGATTTGCCTTACTACAAACCGCTACTTGATGGCGGTGAAATGTGGTCTCGGTGGGATATGCAAGATAGTCCGCCGGATATTCTAATTACTAATTACTCGATGCTCAACATTATGATGATGCGGAGTATTGAGAACAATATTTTTGATGCTACTTGTGACTGGCTTGCTGACAATCCCGACAACCAATTTTTCCTAATTATTGATGAACTTCATGCTTATCGCGGTACGCCGGGGACAGAGGTTGCTTATATTCTGCGATTGTTGTATTCGCGTTTGGGATTGACACCAGACTCGCCACAACTACGGATTTTGACGACTACAGCTAGCCTTGAGCCAAATCAACAGGGCAGAGACTTTTTGCGTGAGTTTTTTGGCCGCGATAATTTTGACTTCATCACAGGACAACAAACCCCACCAACACCAGGGGCAAGATTCAATCTTTCGGCCTATCAAAATGCTTTTGCCCAGTTTGCTCAGTCAGTACAAGCTGACCCATTGCAGGAAATGCAACCGCCAAATTCAGCATCTAATCAAGTGCGGAATGCTATGTCTAATTTGGCTATGCAGCTTGGACAACCGGCAGGATCTGGACTAAGTGCGGAACAACATCTTGGAGAAGCACTGGCTACTTTAGGCGCAGCAGATGTACTGAGAGATGCTTGTCGCGAAGTCGATCGTCTGCTTAATCCAAGTAATCCTAACCCTACAGTGAGGGCTACGAAAGTTATAGATGCAGAACACTTAAATGATCCAACAGATTTAGACCGTCAAATTTTCTCTGGTGCTGCGAGTAATGGGTTGGTATCTGATGCGATGCGGGGGCTACTTCTAGGACTGGGAATGTCTCAACGAGTGAGTACGGGGCGATCGCCTCAACCTGTACGCGGTCATCTATTCTTCCGCAACCTGCAAAACTTATGGGCTTGCTGTAATCCTAACTGTACCCATTCACCAGTCGATCGAAATATAAGGCAGAACACTCCGAATCCTCCGACTGTTGGTGCAATTCATGCCACTCATCGCCTTAGCTGCTCCTGTGGTTCTCGTGTTTTGGACTTAATTATTTGTGAAGTGTGTGGAGAGGTTTTTCTTGGAGGCTACAACAAAACTACTCAACGAATAGGAAACACAAATGTAGAAATTCTTACACCCGATCAACCCGATTTAGAGGGAATCCCTGACCGTATTACTCTCAATCAACGCTACGGAAATTATAGAGTTTTTTGGCCTTTGCCTGGAGAGACACCTGTTTGGGATACGCAGCCACAAGACCCAGAATGGACGCTTGATAAAATAAAACGCCGATGGGTTCGTGCCAAGTTAAATCGGACTACAGGCGCACTTACGCAGAATAGCACTCAACCACAAGTAGATGAAGAAATACCAGGGTGGCTCTATCAAGTGACAGGCAATCATCCAGAAGAACGAGCATTGCCAAGTAAATGTCCTCGCTGTGATGCTGACTACGGAAGACGAGACAAATTTCCTACTCCCCTGCGTTTCCACCGCACCGGATTTCAGAAAGCTTGCCAAGTGCTTGCCAGTGGACTTCTGAGAGAAATGCCAGCACCAATAAGCCCCACCAGTCGATCGTCTCGCAAGCTGGTCATATTTTCCGACAGCCGTCAAGATGCCGCCAAGCTAGCTGCAGGGATGGAGCGCGATCATTATCGCGACATGGCGCGGATGTTGCTGATTCAGTCTTTTCAAGATTATTGGAATGACTTTGTAGGCTTCCTCCGCATTACTTCTGCAAATAACCAGACAGCACTTACTAGGTTGCAGGCATTGAACCCAGATCTTTACACTGCTGTTGTTGCGAATCCGCAGCCTGATGATATGGTTCGGCGCAACCGATTTCGCAATACTAATCAGGCTTTGGTAAATGAAGCAAGAGACTGGATTGATGATTTGCCCTCAAGTAATCAGCAGGCTCGTGACGAATGGCTAGGATTACTAGAGCGCTACCCAGGGGGAATTCCTCTTCTGAATTTGCGGGATAAGATTCGAGATGGCCTTCTCAATTATGGCATTTGTCCGGGCAGACCCAGCTTTCGGACTATGACCTATACAGTCGGACAGGGAAGGGGAGTAGAAAGGTTTCCTTGGTTTGATTGCTACAACTGGAATGCTAATCCAATCGCACGAGTTATTCCCGGCACCCAGGAACAGAGAGCTCATGCTGACCTGTTGGAAGCTCTCTTAACTGAAGAGTTGATGTATGCTCTTTTCCCCCACATTGCTCGGACTATTGAAGGACTGGCACAGGGTTGGGTTAGCTATCAATATCAAGGAAACCGAACTCCGTTGATTGAAGCAACTGAAGCAGTGATTCGACAATTAGGAATTCGGAAATTACATCGCTATTTTCCCCATGTCCGTCTCGACAATAATTCAGATTTGCCTAAGTTTGCTCAACGGTACATTAGTAGAACGGGCCTTGAACTAAGCGACGTGCAGCATCAGTTACAACAAGTCATTCCAATCCAACCTTCAAATCAATCTCAAAGTCAACGATTTATACTCGATCCCGATCGCCTCTATCTCGTTTTACCACCCCCGGCAAATTCTGATGGTTCGCGTCCGGGATTCCGTTGTCCGCAATGCAATGCTTTCTTTATTCAACCTGCTGCTGGAGTTTGCCCCGAATGTAACAGCGATCGCCGTTTTGACAATCCGAATACTTCCACAATTCATCTGACACCAGGACAGACAACAAGCGACTTTGATTACTATACCTATCTTTCAGAGCAATCAGGTCAGCCGTTCCGCATGAATGCAGAGGAATTAACGGGTCAAACTGACAAAAAAGAGCGAACTAGGCGCCAGGAGTTATTTCAAGACATCCCTATCAATCAAGAAATTCTGCGGGTTCAGGGTATCGACTTATTGAGCGTCACAACGACAATGGAAGCGGGGGTAGATATTGGTGCATTGCTAGCAGTAATGATGGCAAATATGCCGCCCCGCCGATTTAATTATCAGCAACGAGTTGGTCGTGCTGGCAGACGTTCTGCGGGAGTTTCATTAGCTGTTACCTTCTGTCGAGGCCGAAGTCACGATGACTTTTACTTCCAGCGTCCTGAAAGCATCACAGGCGATCCGCCGCCACCGCCCTACGTTGAGATGAAGAGTCAAGAAATTTTCCAGCGCGTCCTCATCAAAGAAGTGTTAAGGCAAGCTTTCACAGACACAGGAATCACTGCGTCTTTAGGTGGGACTGACAACGTACACGGTGAGTTTGGTGATGTTGCTAATTGGGCTAATTATGAAGTAGCGATCGCCAATTGGTTAAACAATCCAGCCAATGAACCGAAGATTTTGTCAGTTTTGGATATTTTGCGGGTGCAAACAACATTATCGAATGCTAGTAATTCTCAAATGTTGAATTATCTCCGCCAAAACCTGATAAATGCCATTCAAAATGTTGTAAATGACCCTACATACACTCAGAATGCGCTGAGCGAACGTTTGGCAAATGCGGGGTTATTACCGATGTTTGGTTTTCCAACGCGGGTGCGTTTGCTTTACACGCGCTGGCCCTCACCGGGCGCTCAATGGCCACCAGAGACGGGAATAGTCGATCGCAACCTTGATGTGGCTATCAGCCAATTTGCACCAGGATCTGAGACTGTCAAAGATAAGGCGGTTCACACTGCTTGTGGTGTGGTTGAATTGTATCCTCAAGGCAACACAATTGCGACCGCACCAGGCTTAGTCCCAGCACTCACTCAGGGCAACGAATCTCTCGGACTTTGTAGTAACTGTCAAGCGGTAATCTACCCGTACATAACCTTAAATGAACCACTCCCTGGCGGTCAGCGATCGCCAACAACTCAATGTCCAGTTTGTGGTGTAAATGATGCGATGCGTTACATTGATGCCAGGGAACCCAAGGCATTTTTTACAGACTTGCAACCAGAGGACTTTGATGGGCAATTTGAGTGGCAACCGCGATCGACACGACCTTCTTTGAGTATCCCTCCGAATGATGGCACGCCTGCAAATAATGGCACGCCTGCATCTGTCCTTAATGCTTCTGTATCTGCATTCAATGACAATATCATTTCGGTTAATGATAATGGTGGCACTGGAGGGTTTGACTTCTACGAAAGAGTTAGGATTGATAATCGACATAAATCAGGAGCTTATGCTGTATCTAAGCAAAACAGTTCGGTTAGTACATCTGGAGCGGTTTATCGGGTAGCTCTACTATCTCGACGTAAAACAGATATCCTATTAGTAAATATTCAGGAATGGCCTAATGGCATATTTGCCAATCCAACTACAGTTGAAGGTCGTGCTGCTTGGTATTCTTTCGCGTTTTGGCTGCGGGTAGCGGCTGCTTCTCTTCTCGATGTGGATGCACTGGAGTTGCAGGCGGGTTTTCGTTCATTAGAGCAGAATGGAGCGATTATAGGTCAAGCTTTTCTTTGCGATCAATTGGAAAATGGAGCTGGATATTGCCAATTTCTCGCCCAACCGAATGAGTTTCAACGACTGATGGATCGGGCAGATCCAACAATTTCAAACAGCATTGCCTGGAAATGGACGACTCCTCACGAGCACGGAAGTGATTGTGATACTTCCTGCAATTTGTGTTTGCGGGACTATCAAAATCTGGCTTATCACGGGTTATTGGATTGGCGACTGGCTTTAGATATGGCACGATTGGTGTCTAATCCTGCGTCGGCGATCGATCTCAACTCTTCTTGGGGCAATATTCAGAATCCTTGGCTCAACTTAGTGCAAGTTCCAATTCCAGCCGCACTTCAACGCTTGGGTTATGGTGCACCAGTGCAGTTTGAGACTCTCACTGGCTACGTGCACCAGAATGCTCGACGGCGGACAATCAAAATGATTCGACATCCTTTATGGAATGATGACCATCCAGAGTGGATTGCAGCGGTGGCGAGCGCGCGATCGCAGTATCCTGGTTATCAGGTCGAGCCTGCCAACCCATTTATGGTTCTCCGGCGACCGGGAGATTGTGCGTAGATTTTTGTCTAGCAAATCATTTTTGCTTATAGCGAGTGGCGCTTGGTGTTTGACTGTTTCTAAAAAGCGGTTCCCAATTTGTACTGGGTTTATGAAAAAAAGGTAATGTATTATTGGGACAACTATAATGATGGCAGGTTAAGGCTCCCGACTCACGATAGCCTACGGATGATGTTCCAGAAGCACGCAGGCAATATTTTTCTATGAAATCATCATATTCTGATTTAGAAATTTGGTGGCTGTCGAGAATATCCGTAATTTCTTGGCTTTTATAGTCGAGCATCGATTCATAATAGATAGTCTCACTGTTCTCAGAAGCAAATTCTATACTAGCTAAGTTGAATGATGTAGCCTGAACTACATACATAAAGATAAACAATGACTGTTGATATGCAGGATATTGTTTGAGTAGCTTATTGATTTCTCTAATACATTTGGCGAGTTGATTACCAGAACCGTTAGTATAGTCCATAAACACAAAAACTGATGTTTCATAGTTTTCTGTACCTGCTTGAAAATACTTGCTCAGAGGTCTAATTTTTTTGCCATCAGGAACGCTAGTTGCCGTCAAAGCCGACCTTTCATAAATTCCCCAAAGGCCGTATTGACTTTCCACTGATGTATTCGGCGGTGAAGGTAATTCAGCATATCTAATAATTTTATTTCTCAACCATTTTTTAAATTCAGCTTCATTACCTTTCAAAGCAACTTTAGGATCGTCACGAAAAGCTTTGCAAAGATTCTCTTTTGTCAGAAGTAAGTCAAGTAACTTTTTCTGTAAATTTTGACTAGCTGATTCAATATGAGTTTTGGAGAAAAACTGAAACTTACTCAGGAGTAAATATGCTATGTTTTGGTCTAGAGTTGTTTCAAACTGATTAATCCAATCCCGAATTTTTTTCTTTGACAAAGAACCATCCCAACTATCAAACCTCTCATAGCAAGCCTCAATATCTATATCGTCAAATAATAAAGAATTTTCTACCTGGCGTTCTTCTGGTAAAATAGAAGATATAGGTCTTCTATAGGGGTTCATTATATCTGACAGTTTTCTTCGCAATAATTGAATTTCCTTCGTTATATTATCTCCCTTTAAGTTGAGGTACTGATTAAAATCTTTTTGGGTCATATATTCGACGCTTTTTCTTATTAAATTCTTTCACGGGAACGGAAGATATCTTGGAAAATTAAGCTAGTGAGGGTGTACCTATATGGTCTTTGCCCAAACACTTCTAAATACTCAGATCCTAACTTATTTTTAAGTTCTACACGTGCTCTATTCAACCTATAATCAGCTTTTTCATCGGACAGTCCATAAAAATATGAAATTGAACAAGCATCCTTCAATTTCAAAAGCTCTGGAATAGACTGCCTTCTCCCACCGCTAAAAAAGAGAATATTCAAAAAAGCCTCCGATTCTTCCGAAAACTTGAAACTGTCCCGTAACTCTGAGAAATATGATAAGGCGTAAACTCGATAAGTATTACTGAAAATTCTTCTAGCAGTTTCAATACTAACCAAAGTGTGGTGGGGTTCTGCTTCTGCCCAAAGCAATTGGCCAATAGTTTCTACATATCTTGGAACCCCTCCAGAGACTACTGTAATAAAATCAATTACTTCTTCTTCAAAAGGATAAATTTTATCAGTTGTTCTCAAAGTAACTGAACTGTTTTTTGTTTCTATATATTCTTTCACTTCGGAGAAAGGTAGAGGAGTTATAATTTTAAAGTTAAACCTAGCCTCTTGTAACTGTTTAGCTTCTGAAATAATTTGACTGTAGTATTCTTGAGTGACACTTATACACAATCCCCAACCCGGTCTGGTTGAAAATTTTTCGGACAACCCATGCAAAAAAGTCATAAAATATGAAAGTTTTAGTTCTAGGTTGGAAAAGAGGAGCTCTACTTCATCAAAAGCAATTAATATATTCTGTTTCTGCGTTCGATTCAGCATTTCCAAAAAAACTTCAAATAAATCGATAAACTCTATCTTCTCGAATAATACTTCATCTTGTTTAGTCAAACATCCTTCTCTAATCAAAACGTTATACATCTTGGTAAAAATAGCTCCCAGAAGACTCTCAAAGTGCTTATCTGGCTGGCTGGACGCTGCAATAGGCGTAACTATCTCAGAGAATTTAATGGGTATGCAAATGCCTTGTCTATCATGAAATTCTTTGGCTATAAGATTTAATAAAGTTGTCTTGCCATATCCATAATCTCCAACAAAAAATAGTTTTATTGGTCTCTTTATATTGAGTGATTGTCTAACCTCTTCCAGGAGATTGTCAATAAACTTTGTATGAACAATTGTAAATTCATAGTTCTGCTCTAATACTGACATAGCAGAGCCAGAAGCCACGTAGGGATTTAGAGCAGGCGGTACAAGGTTTCCCTTAACATCTTGATAGGACATACTTAGACAGCAATAGCAGGTTCTAGAAGTTTGATAAATCCGTAATTGACTCCTCGAATGTCAATACACTCAATTCCCATATTACGGGCAAGCTGAGACTTGGTTGTCCTTAATTCGATGCGGTGAGTCAGTTGCAACTGAATCAGATGTTTTTTAAAGTGTTCTTCCGTATAATCTGATCCTTGCGTCATAATTCTATCACGAATCTGAGCAACTGGAACTAGACCCAGACTTTTCTGGGCAATATCGCGATAATTTTTTAAAATAAAGTCTAAAAGGTTTAAGTAATTGTCAATTTGTATCTTGTGTCTATAAAACAGATCGAGATAACCCACCCCTGGATTACCAACATAGCTATAGCCACAATGTTGTATTAATAACTCTTGAAGTTTAGCAAGTTCAGGGTTTTCTGATAATTGATACTTTTCACACAGTAAAAATCTATCGTTACTGTAAGTTTTAACCATTGGGGAATATTGAGAACAAATTTGAGTTAAATTTTCATTAAAAACTTCAAGAGAAGAAGACTTTTTAGCCAGAGTCTCTAAGGGCTTGATAACTTCTATTTTAGACTGAACCGAAATTGATGCTCTGGTTTTTTCAGGCGTAGTTTCTGAATATAACTGACCATCTAATTTATAAATATCGAGAACATAAAAACCAGCTAAATAGTTTTTTATAGTTGTAGCAGACATGGGGGTTCCTACTGGCTTTCCTTTATGTGCCTTATGAGTAACTAGCTTACCTTCCAACCAAGACAATGCAGCCTTTAATATCTGACCGTTATTAGCTACAAGCCCTTCCGCCAGTACCCTCATGTCCTGTTCATAATACTCTTTTGGTAAGTAAAAAACTGGAATTATCTTGGACATAGTACCTTTAAGCGTATAAGTAAAAGGTTGAGTCTATTGCAGTAAACACTAAGGTCACAATATTTTACTGCTCTCTGCTATACGGGTTAAGACCTCCTGAAGGCAGCTTACCTTCTCAAGGTTATCACCAAATCTGGCGAATAGGCAATTGGTTAAAGCGTTATGGTCTCGCCTTGAGAGGAGAACTCATAGACCTCAGATCCTCGGTAAGCTTTGCTAACGCAACCTGGAGCGAACAGAAGTGGTAGAAACACCATCTGCCGGAAGAGGCTGATCGCGAGCAGTCTGTTAACAAATGAGCTGGAGTCCTCACTCTTTAAAGATTAATCCCGACGGCGAAGCATAATCTCTAGATGTCCCTTTTTGTACAAAGTCTTTAAGAGTTCCCATACCTCCTGATTATGTGGCAAATTTTGACGAAGTTGGCTAATGGCGATCGCACTGTTGTCAGAGCTAATGGCATTTAAAAGCTGTCTTTCTTCCTCCAGAAGGCTTTCATCTCTTTTAAAATGAATTTCTTTCAATTTATTCTGAAGAACCTGACCGCGTTCAAAAATAGATTTGAGTTCGTTTATCTGTTCTTCAAGGTTGGCTAAGCTGTCGATCGCAGATGGCAACTGTTCTCTTTGTAATGATAGCTGTGTTTTTAAATCAGTGAGTTGACTCAAAAACTCTGTCATATCGTGGTCGCGTTCTTGGGAAATAAAGGAAAAATCACGCTCCAATTGCTCCCATTCTGAAACCAAACCTTCGCAGAATTTTTGCAAATTTTCCCACACAACTCCTTTCATAATGTGGTAAGATCCATCCCGGTCTTCATCATCAAATTTGCATCGATTTTTCAAAGGAGATTCATTAATTGAAATTAGATCCAGTAAGACTTCGTAACGACTAAGCATTTGCTCGAAAGCCTCTCGACGCGAGCGCTGTTCACCATTAATTTCCTCTTCAAGTTCAACCAAAGGTTGTTGCAGTAAATCGTACTGTCTAAAACTCTCAAGCTGATTGTTGCTAAAATGCTTAACAACCCGGTCAACAAAGTCATCATCGTAACGCATCAAGCGAACTGGGTCTTTATTCAAATTCTCTCGTAACATCTGTGCTCGATTTAGAATAATCCGCCACTTCTCTAAACCATCTACCAACTCCTCAAGCCTTAATTTAGTGGGTTCGCAAGTTAGCCAAAACTGCTGACAATGCTTTAGCTGATGATGCAATGCAAGTATATCAGTTTCATTTACTTTAAGCGAACTAGCTAGGCTTTGGCAATCTTTATCTAGCTGATTTACTTGCCTTTCCAAAATTATCCGGTAGTCATTGAGACAAGATTCTAGGCCGCTATCACTCTCAATCATTTGACTAATTTTAGAAGCATTCAAGTCTAAGGTAAATTTTTCTAGCCTGAGTTTAATTCCACGCAGTTCTTTTTGCAGGGTTGAGCGCCTCTCAATGCAAAAATTTTCTAGAAGCTCCCGTTCGGCTTGGATATTTCTATGAACTTGGTCGAGAGCTACCTCTGACTCATGGTTAGCATCAAGAATTTTTTCCTCCTCATTTATCTTTTCATTGATTTCACGTAAAATCGTCTCATCAAAACTTTCAAGTAACGAAGAAACCCGAACGCGGAGTTCTTTTAATTGACCATTTAACTCCTCTGGCTCTAATTCCAAACTGGCTTCGCGGATAATATCCGTTGAACGCGCCCACTCTATGTAGCGTCGCCGCTGCAACCATTCAAGAGCTTCTTGGAACTCGTCTTCAAGATAGCCAAGCAGTTTAACTGCTTTCCATAACTTTGAATACTCTAATGCTTTAACATCTTGCTGTCCCCACGCCGTCTCAACTGTTTGTGTTCTGCCTTGTGATTGCAGTTTCTCTTTAATAAACGATTCCAAAGGATGTTCTGTAAATTTAATTTGGGAATTTCCTTCTTTCCGCTTGGCAATTTTTTCCCCACTCATCAAGCCATGTTGTTTGAAAACCGCTAAAACACTGGGTAGGCTAGAACTCCCCATTTCAAACAATTTTTCAAATTCTTCTTTGGAAACTTGATATAACTGACGACCTTTGCGAACAGATAAAGGTATTTTTTCCAAGAGGAACTTATATTTACGTAACGTCGGGTTCAGACTATTATAGAAAGACTTATAATCGGTAAATAAGGCTTTACATTTTTGATAGAACACTGATTCGATAAGTTTACTGTCTGAGCCATTTACCCCCTTGAGGCCCCCAATTTCCCAAGTTTGAGGCGAAATCGCCGGAAACAGCAATCGCATGGCATACTGGTGACACTCTTGGCGATGGTGTTCTAATCTAGAGCGATCGGCTTTACTGACTTCAGGATTTTTTGAGAGCCAGTCTTGAATATAATGAGACAAACTCAGCAGCGTACAAACAGAACATTGTTCGGAAGCCATGACTTTGCGGAGTAAGCCGAATGATGTGGGATATTCGCCTTCAAAACTTCGACCTAACTGAAGATGGAAGTCTACTTGATTAGTTCCGGTGATCGCAGTTAAAACTTGTGGAACGACGGTTGCTTTTCGCTCATAGTTAAAGTAAAACCGCCAATCTAAGTGAGTTTCTTCTGGGGATTGAAACCTCATTAAACCAGATTCTTTACTCCCGACACTGATAACAAGAGAACGCTTAGGAAAATCCGCATTATATTTTTCTGGAGCCCCTTCTAATAAATTAAAAACTCCGAATCTATCCTGCTTCCACTCCCCTTTATAACGCCAAGACCAATTGGCTTTCTGACCAGTTCTAGAAAGTGGGAAGAGTAAAGAAATAATTTCCGACTTGAAAATCGTTGTAGCCATCTCTTCTTTTTGAGTATCGTTCCACTCTCCAAACCATTGCTGACGAAATCGATTTAGAATTTTATCTACAACTGTGGGAATGCTTGTCTGAAGAAGGGCGACTAAAGCAAAAGTGCGCTCAGTCGGCTGTATAATGTGCAGCCCGTAAAAATTGTCATCTTCTGCTAGTTTTTTCAACTCCTTTAAGAGTTGAAATTGTTTAGCTACACTTTCAGAAAGGCCTGAGGGGAAACCAGCGAGTAGCTTGATTACCTCTCGTCCTTTGGGGTGTTTTGGAAAGGAGATCAACGGCTCCAAGGTTTTGATAGTATTGCTAATTTTGTGTTGTTCCGTGCCATATAACTGTACTTGTCCTTCTAGATAATCCTGAATCAAATCTAAAGGAGTATAGGGACGCTGATTATTTGGAGCAAAATGGATGATGCGTTTAAATACTTCAATGACGGTGCGAGGGCCATTGCTGAAGTTTTGTCGATCGCATAATTGCCCTAAACTTTCAATTGTTGCTGGATGTGCCAAGTGATTTTGCTGCGCCTTGTCTTCCAGAAAATTAGTACACAAATAATTCCACAGTTTTGCTGGGAACTCAGAGCTGTACGCACCAGCTAATCTAAGAGATACTTTCTGTTCCTTCATACGGTGAATAATATCACCAGCTTGTTCTTCAATAGCTGATTCAGTCGGAGTAGTCGGCATACTTAGAATTAATGCAACAGGCGTAGAACCCAAAGCTCGCATTCCTTTAACTAAATCGCTCAAAATCTGGATGCGAACGCTAGCACCTTCTTCTGTTCGCAAAAATTCTTGGCTTTCATCCGCAAATATTGCTAAACCTGCAAAACCTGCTTGTCGGAGGAGAAAAACTGTCTCCTGCCAAAAATTCAAAACATTATCAGTATTTGTGGTGTCAGTATTTAATTGTTGAATAATTTTTAAAGCTTTCTCTTCAGATAACTTGTACTTAAGCGCTATGTCTGCTGCTATATTTTGCTGAGACTTCAAGCCATATTTGCGATACAGTACCTCAATCTGAGGAAGAAATTCTGGTTTGAGGCGCGTTTTTATCCAGCCATAAGTGGCAACCATCAAATCTCCCAGCTCTTTAAACTTGAAAGGTGGCACCGCCATTATCTTATGATCCTGACACTGCTGCCATAAATAAATTAGTGTTGCTGTCTTACCATACCCATAGTCGGCACTAAGGTAGCCAGTAACAGGTTTACCCTTACCAATTTCCTCAATCAAATGGTCTTTTAGAGTTTTTACGGGTTCAATTGGGTTATAGGTGGTGGCATATAGATTATAAACTCTGGCTACTTCTTGAGGCTCATTTTCTATCTGGGAGGGATTGACTGTATCGACAATTGCTTGGATAGAGTCTAGTTGTTCTAATAATCTGTTCATGGATTGTAAATATAAAGTGTGTCTCGGAGAATGCTAATACTTAGCTAAAGCAATTGAGTCCACTCAGGGGATTGAGTTAGCATTACCCATTGTCCGTATCCCCCTTCATAGCCACAGTCAAAGAAGCCACCTCGATCATAATCATAGGTGCATTTAGCATTATCTATGCTACCATCTAATCCGCTCGGATCTAGCAACAACATTTGACAAATAGCCTCTTGAACTTCTTCTCGCAAGAAAATCTTGACTCCATAGGTTCGTTGTTGCTGTTTGTAGATTGTGTCTACTGCCTGAAGTAAAATAGGAGCGGCACTGAAGTAGCGACGGCTGAAGTGTTCGTATTTGCCTTCTGGTTCTATAACACTGGGTGATAACGATCGCAGCCAATTGAGGGCACCAGCCACACTCGTATCACTAAATGCTATTTCACTGGTAGGTAGTTCAAACTTCACAGCAGCCTTTTCAATTACTTCTCCAACTAGGGACTTTTTTTCGGGCGGTGATAAAACAACTTCTTTTCGCAACCAGAGTTGTTGTACAACTGTAGCATAAGTCCAAGAAAACCTTTTTTCAGCTTCTTCTTGGTGTAGATTATAAATTACTAAATGTAAAAAATCTCCTAGCAATTCGGGGTTAGACTCTTGAATTTTAGCTGCAACTTGACCAAGAGGTGTCAGTGAGGGGGGATTTTTTTTTGAAATAATTGAAAGATTTCGCAAGAAGGGAAATACCACTTTTTGGAGAACGGAAAGCCCTAAATTACAACTAGCTCCAAGTTGTTCAAAATTTGTTTCTTTATTTTTCAAAAAATCAAGAATTATAGCTACTCTTTCTAGCGTAGTATTTTGCTGAATATGTAAAGTTAATTTATTGCTCATAAAGCGCGTTCTAAAGTATCTAACCAAGCAGTTAAATTGTGCATAATCCGATATTCTCGGCTTGTTCTCAATTTATCAATACTTTGACAAAAGTAACATGAATGTTGCGTAGATTTTTTGAGTTCCTCTAGACCAGTTTTAGTAGTTTCAAAACCGCGTCTAACGGTAATTTGAATTTGAGAAGTACCCGGAAAAAAGATGCTGCCGAAGGCTCCTGCTTTTGACCAGGTTGAGCTATCTAAGCTATGGGGTACAAGGGAGTTGTTGCGGAGGCGATAAAAGCTGTTTGGACCGCCAATGCCAAAGCAGTGAACTTTCATGTTTTTTTCGCGGGCGATACTGCCAACAATCTTAAACAATGCCAAACTAGATTCAGAAATCATATTAACGCTGCCGTTGGGTCCTGACGTTCCCCAAGAGCCAAAGCCGATACGGGTAATACCCATTTTTGCATAGGTTTCAATGCAGCGATTGATTTGGTTGATAGTGCGTCCGTGTACGGGGGCGATCGCGCGTTCTTGTACATAAACAGGCATTTTACCGAAAAATTTTTCGCAATGGTAAAGCGTTTCGCGAACTTTGTACTCCACTATTTCATCTGAATCAGTTGAGATGGGTACAATATCGGGCAATACATACCCATCTGCCCAAGTATTATTGCGATAAAAATTATCTAAAAATTCCAGCAGTCGATCGTAAGTAAATTTCCCCTGTTGCACCTGATATGCACCGCAATCTAGCCAAACTTCCGAAATGTTTCCCACATCTTTTTGTTGACGAAAGTATTCTGTAGTAGAAGCTGGGCACGTTATCGGTGAGTAAAGAACGTTTTCAAAGGGATTACGCCGATCACCGCTAGAATTCCACAACTGCCGACTGCGTTCAATCTCAGGGCCGCCAGCACTTACGGCAGCCACAAACTTGGGAATTGTCAGGAGAATATTAGAGCATAATATCTTTTCCCAAACAACCAAAGAGCGGCGTTTACCAGGTTCAATTTGAACCCGATCAAATCCCATCTTGTTGTAAAACCCGTTAGCTTCTATGTCCAGGGGGCATTTTAGGCGCAGTTTTGTAATACCGCACTTCCTACTGTGTTTTTCCCATGCCCAAATAAGCTGACGACCCATGCCTAGCCTGCGGTGGTCGGGGGAAACGCAAAGATGGTAAAGAGTAGATATCTTGTCTCGACGGTGATGAAAATGGAGAAAGCCGAAGGGGTGGTAAAGAATTTCACGACTTGCGATCGCTTCTGCCAGGACTGCCCGATTCACAAAGCCTATCTCTTGCCGATGCACATCGGCAAGCACCTTAATCTGAACTAGCTCCTCGCTCGAAGCAAATACCACCTCTGACTCTAAACACCTAGTCTGCACACATACCTCACTTCTTCCAACCAACGAACGTAGACAAGTGTAGCCGATGTCCGCACCTGTTAATTTTACACTTGTTGCTTGCGGTAAAATTTATACTATTAATTGTATTGTACTTTTACGACTTTATTAAATTTTTGCATTACTAAGTTTTTGGACTAAAACATTACATCTTGATTAGTTAATTGTTTGATAGAATAACTTACTTAACCAGGAGCTATGCAAGTCTCCCAATTAATAAGGTAGACCCGATAAGAACCCCCTGATAATGTGAGAATCTATCCATAATCAGAGTCTGACACACCTTACAAGCTGATTCGCGTATGCTACTTGCATAGTCCTATCAGTAGGATGTCATGGCTACATCCTATGACCAGCAAGGGTTGGGCTGGCTCTTACTGTCACACCCGGTACTTGCACGACAATTAAGCATTTTAGAAGGATAAAGACTTCAGAATATAGCACAAGTGTTAACAGATCACAACACCAGCAGCACTTAACCGGATTTTTAAGAAAGCCCCAACACAAAACTGGATGGATAATTTATGGAAGAGAGCGCGAGCTACTAGAATGGCGAACTTATCCTGCAACACTTAGAACTTTTAGGCGCTTACCCGCTGTTTACTAATTGATGTCCCCAATGCGGAATAACTTATTCCAAGTACGAAACCCCCTCAGCACTGGGCTATTCCAAATGTTGCGAGCTAGAGATTCGATGTAAAGCGATAGTTCGGAACGATAATTATCAGCAACGGGAAAACACTCGCTCGACACCCCACTTGGAAGTGCAGCCGACTAATCCCCCAGCAAACACCCAGAACGCGCATTGAGGCCACACACTTAACACCGCAAACTCATGCGGCCACGATTGTCAGAAGCGAAACATGATTGCAGCGATCGTGGTTAGTAAGAATATTTTGCCAACAGTTGCTTCACCGATCGTCCAACCCCGGTACATTCCCCGGCAACAGGCGATCGTCAATTCAAGAAACAGCACCAAGTTCAAAACGCTGATGATGGCGCTGTTGATGTTGATGTTGTGCAAAAAGGTTAGTGAATTCATAGGGTTGATTTTTTAGACTACTCGCTAATCTAGCAAGCTTAACAGAAGTTGTGTAGCCACTGCTTTTCAAGTTTCCTCACCAACGCTCGTCATCCCAAAAGTCACCAACTAAAAAACCCAGGGGTCGCTGGGACTGTGTGCGATCGTCAAGCGAGTTTCTGCTGCTGTGTACTTTGTGTGTTCTTACTTGGCGATCGCTCAAGAATGAGACAAGCGTGAAATGATGGCAGATAGGCACTAAGAAATATGGAATGCAGAGAATGACTGACTGGCCGATCGAACAAATCAATTTGCTGGAAATGGACTATGCCGACATCCTTGCCAGCAGCATCCATCCATCATTTGAACTACAACTGGTAAAATCGGGGGTTAACCCATCAGAAGCCCGCATCAAAACCAATTTCCTCACTCTGTCTGGTGCGCCAAAAACCTAAGACTCCCGAACAATGGGCTATTTTAACCGAAGCATGGGAAGTAGCTTGCGAGTATAAGCCCACCGTTGAAGATTTTCGCTTATTGGCAGAATTCCTGTGGGAGAATTAAGACAGCGTTGAAGTTGACATTGACTGCTGACAACTTTGAATTGAATTTACTTCGATAACAGAGCGATCGCCCTATTTTGAAAAGATGAGCTTTTACCGCTATGCCTAAACCAAAGAGATATCCCGACAATTGGCAAGAGATTGCGCTTTCGGTGAAAGAAAACGCGGGGTGGCGTTGTGCAAAGTGCCATCAACAATGCCTCCGACCCGGTAAACTCCGACCCGGTAAACAAAGCGGCTTAACCAAATCTGAACGATGTGCCTTAACTTTAGCGGTGCACCATCGCAATCGGATACCGGAGGACAATCGCCCAGAAAACTTAATCGCTCTGTGTACCGCGTGTCACCTGTCCTATCACAATCGCGGTCAATCAAACGTATCGCCAGGGCAATTATCCTTGTTCCCCGATGATGGCATTGACTGGGATATTATGGAGTGCTCTCTGGAATCGGCATGAAACAATGTATCCGATCCGAATCCGCTGGTGTCCGTTTACTTTGTTTAAAGGTAGCTTTACAGTTTTCCAGCGCGAGCGTGTTCGCCGTTGAAGAGGAAATTTCGTATTTTTGTTTAACAACCAGCCGGGAAGTCCCTGCGGTAATTTATTCGGGGTACTTCGCGCAGCGCTCAGATTAATCCCCTCTAAATATACCGAGGGACTTCCCGGCTGGTTGTTAAAGGTCTTCGTTACTCTTAGAAAGCTGCCAAGCATCGAGAAAATTACTGAATAAATTGCTTTATCCCTCCAAGTCAATCGCTTCATGGGCTAACTCCGCGTTTGCTACACTATGGGTGTTTTGTACCCATGCCGGGGCTGTAATATCGAGACTTCTCCGGCATAGATAATTTAGTTGCTCTCTAATTGCTGGTGGTATTTCTTACCTTCTGAGATTCTACGCTTGAGGGTGTCTAATGCCCTCACCGCTGTCCAATTACCCAGATTAGCTAATTGGATATATTGCTGTATCAATTCTTCGGTGATTTGTTGGTCTAGCCACTGCACCAATTCTGCGGTTGCGAGGCGCGCTTGGGGATTGGTGTTGCCGAACATCTCGAACATTCCCAAACGCTGCATTTGCTCTAAGGTCATACTTTCCACCGCTTTCACGGCTTCTTCAAACTCTTGGGCGGTCAACTGGGACGGCTCATGGGGATGCTGCTGTAACAGGAAATAATCGATTTCTTTGTACGCGCCGACATACATTTTATGGCGAACAGTGTCGCATAAAATTGCGTGTTCGGGCAATTCATCATCAGAGCCTAAGTTGTAAGATTCTAAGTGGATTGCGAGAGTTATGTGTTCTATCAGTGGCGCATACACGGCGTAGTAGCTAAATGTAGCCATTGCTCTGCCATTACTCCAGGTGGCTTTGCTTCCTTGGTAATAAAGAGCAAAGTATTGAGTGTTGTTGACTCCCACCATCCCCGGTAACATGGGTGGCATCGCTACGGGTAATTCGATGAAGTGTGTTCCTAACATGATTCCTCCTTGTTCAAGTAAAAGGGCATGGAAACGCTGGTTTTTTGGCCTTTCGTGTATTCAATATCTACCGTTGTTTTAGTCAATGCTCAACAACGAATTGCTCTTTATTTTGTTGTTATTTCATTTGAGTTACCTCCCAGATATCGGGGTATTTTAAATGTTTGAATCCATTGGGCATCAACACGAACCATCATTTCTGATGAATCATTTTTGATGACATTCAGCCAAGGATTTTTCGCATCTCTCAGAATAAACTCTACTTTAATAGACTGCACGAACACTTCAGGCGGAACCCGACTAGCTTCAATCCATACCCCATCATCAAACGGGTTGATTGGATAAATCATTTTTTTGAAGTTATACACATTGTCGTGATAGCAGTTGGGATACTCATAGCGCGATACCATCCGATTGGAATGAGACATGGGATTGTACTTCCTCAATGAGAAAATCTGCATCTTTTATGACTCCATTAATCCCAGAGTGTAGTAGTTATCTAACAATCGAGCGAAAGAAAACAGCCGTTAGATTGATCAGCCAAAGTTATCTTTAGTTCAAGCCCTTCTGTTCTCAAAACTTTTTCTGCCTCATCCAACAGCTCAAAAGAGTTGAACCAAACTTGAATGATGCCCTCAAGTTTATGATGCTTTAAGGTGTATCCTCGTTCGTGATGGGAATGGTGACGGCATCTCACGAAGCAAGCCGTTCTGAGGAATGTGTGAATGTTTCTGGTCATTTTTATGTGTTCTGTTATTCAAATAGGATGAGAGCGCTGCTTTCTTGGCGTTTCCCGTAGTCTGGGTCTACCTGCTTTCTCAAATACTCAAAGTCATCAAATAAGTCACTGCGGACATACTTGGTATTGTTTCTAGAGCTTAGTTTGTAATAGGCGTGTTGCCATTCTGCAAAGGCATTCAATGATGCGCTGCTGTGCAGCAACCAATCGCAGTTGTTGAGGTGCTTGAACCCCCACTTTTCATCAGTCCATTCGGTGTTCGCATTATCCTTGCTATGCCAGCAAAGATACACCGCACCTGGGAATCCTTTGAGTAGCACTATTTCGTACAAATTCCCAGCTTCTGTGTAACGGTAGCAACTTTCTTCGTTGATGCACTCTCCGGGAACATCTCACTTTTGCAGCCAAGCTAGAAATTGGAGTTAGGAGCCAGGAGCCAGGAGGAAAGAGGAAGAAGGAAGAAGGAAGGAGCCAGAATAAGTGTTTTTACAACTATGAGAGGCTCCCCACTCTCCGCCTTCATCTAAACCCATTTGAGGACAATCTAACCCTAAACAGCAGTGCATTGTGTACCTTTAACTTAGTGTTTTTTCTACACTAGCGACAGCTATCTTATTAAAATTACTTTTGTTTTTATGTTAACATTCAGCAGGAAATAGTCCTTGGTAAAAAGTGATTATTTGCTGCTTAATGGCAATCTATAAAACGCTCAAATGAGTTTCGCGTCCTCCGAATTGTGCAACTTTCTGAGCTTCGATATCTCCCGCTTCCAAGGCTTGTCGGATGACTGAATTATCGGGCGATACTTCAATGCGTTGAAACTGGGGAGGAAGTTGATTTACTTCACAAGGGAGTTTGAGGGGCAAAACTCCGCCATTGTTGCTGATAGTTAAGTGGATGCGGCGCAGCCTTAGTTTCTTGACACCCTGAGATTTGAGACAGCTCTTGAGTTGCTGTTTCATCCAATTCACTCGTTTGCTGTCGGTAGCTGCGAGTTTATTCAGGCGTTCTGCTTCAGATTTACGTTGTTGGCTCAGGGCATGGCGGTTGGTAATGGCAGCGCAGTAGTTATCAACCTTGGAAAGCCATTGCTCGTAGGTACTACCCCGTTGTTCTAAGAGTTGTTGCACCGCTACTTCTAATTCGGGTGTGATTTCTTCACCTTCGATGTTGTCGATTAGCTTATCCAAGTCCTCCAGTTCTACAGTAAGTAAATGCAATGACTTAGTGCGCCCTCGGTGAGCCTCACAGCGACTGGAAATCAGAGCACGTTGGTCTGGGTTCATGTGTTGCCATGCTTGCTGCACAATTGAGTCGGTTTCAGGAGTTTCGGGGTAAGGAAGTTGCCCCAAGCGCAAACTTGAGGCATGATAGATTAGATCCTGCTCGCAATAATCAGATTTGTCGCGACTAATTGAAACTGAGCTTCGGTCAACCCTATTGTTTCACCATCATCCGTACAGGCAGTAGCAATCACTTGACCGCCAAGTGCAATACTGCGACGAGTAATGCAGGTTAAGGGCAATTCCTTGTATAAGAATTCCTCATCACAGATTAGGTCTATCGCGGGATCTGGAAATTGATTCCGGACATATTCTATGAACGCAGGTTCACCTGCAATGCCCACTCGGTTTTGCAAATCTGCAAGTTCCAACTTTTCTTCTACTTCCAGCCGATGGATTCCTGTTGAATTAATCAAAGCGTAGAGCATAGCTTACTCCCTATTTTTTACACCCTAGCGGTAGCCCTTTACTTTAAATTTTTCGTATATTTAAAATTACTCTTGATATTAAGTTGATTTAGTATGACCTCTGCTTACCACTTAACCCGCCCAACTCTGGTGGTTAGTGCTATCACGCCCGCGATCGACCAATCATGCGGGTATTGCTTATAACGATGGCGTAATTACCAAGTGGGGTACGTTCGAGAAGTGCTACTCCCACACCGAACTCAAACACTTTATTGAAGATACTTTGGGCGTACCTGCTCGGTATCTCACTCACAATACCTACACCGTTTCTTACAACTCTAAAGCTCTTTCCCTGATAATCTACCCAAGATTTTTTCCTTGAAAGGCAGCCTGTCCCCGCCATTTGGAGGGGGCTATTTTAATTATCCAAAACCACCGGATTTGGTGAGGTCAGACTTAAACTGAAGCCAATACTATCATTTTGTAACGTAATAAAAGCCAGCGTTTATGAAGAAAAAATCCTCAATACCAGATGCGATTCTGGCTATAGATTTTGGCGGCTTATCTACTAGAGTTTTCTGCCAAAGCTCGCAAGCAGGCAGTAAAGCGAACTCCTTTGTAATGGAATCGCAGGTGGGGCCAGTGAGCCAAGACATAGCCAATTGTTTCACACAACCCAACCTCGCATCAGCATCTCCCGAAAATATTGCTTGGGTGGCAATTGGTAATGAATGCCGAGCCGTTGGCTACCTAGCAGCAGCGCAATTCAATGCTCACATCGGTTTGGCAGGACTGAAGTACAGTAGCGCTTTGTACAAAGCTCTAGCAGCTTTGTGGGTAGTGTCGCGGAAGTTAAATTTAGGCAATCAATTTAGCGCTGCAATCTCCGTTTTCTTGCCGCCAGGCGAATTTAATGACTCCAAGCAATTTTTTGAGCTATTAAGTCAATACTCTACTTCATTTGAAACACCGACCGGCAAGCTATCCGTCACCCTGGACAAAACCCAAGCTTTGCAAGAAGGTGGCGGCATTGCTTTGATCCACAACAGTAATTTAGGTTCAGCCTTCAAGCAGCGGGTAACTGCCTTTGTTATGGTAGGATTTCGCAATGCTTCGGTAATAGTTTCGGCACGCGGTGCTGTCGGTAAGGGCAAAACTTCAGACTTAGGAATGGTAAGGTTGGTGGATCTAGTTCAAGAGCGAACCTCTAACTACGATGCTTCCCGTTTGGCTTTATCAATCGCTCAAGCGGGCGTAAGCTACAACCGCCCTTACTTTTACCGAATTGCTCGGAATCGAGAGGAAACAGCGAAAGATCGAGAAGTTGACCAATTGATTGAAGCAGTCAAGCTGTCTCGCTTCGACTACGCTCGAATGCTATCTCATTGGATTAATGAAGTGCTGCCGCCCGATTTAGATGAAATTGTATTTTGCGGGGGGACTTCTGAATATATGAAGCCAGAACTGCGAAATCAGTTTTCTCATTATTCGCTGTCTTGGCACGCAGGTATAACAGTGCCAAAAACGCTCGATCCTGATGGTTTAGGTTGCCGCATAGCTGATGTTTACGGACTATTTTCTTACTTCACATCTCAGTTTGAGATACCGAGGCAAAGGTCTGGTGCGGCAACTTCTCAGAGGGCAGAAGATACAACTTCCAGTTCAGGAGATGCTCCAGTCCCTACGACTGATATACAGAGTGTAAAAGAATGTGCTGAACAATCTACCAAGCCAAAATCTGAACAATCTACCAAGCCAAAATCTGAACAACCTACTCACCCAAAATCCGAGCCACCTACTAAATTAAAACTTGAGCAATTTACTCACGCTAAATCCGAGCAATCTACTGAACAAAAATTTGAGGAATCTACTGAACAAAAGACTGAAGATATTACTGAACAAAAAATTGAGGAACCCGCTGAACAAAAAATTGAGGAACCCACTGAACACAATACTGAAGATATTACTGAACAAAACAGTGAAATTTGCGCTCAACAAAAGGCTGATTCAAGTATCAAAGATAGCTGCTTAGATGATTCTAATAAATTGAGTGATGAGCCGTCGTCCAATACAGAACCTTCATTAGAGGAATCAGAAGCAAACTTAGATGCAGCTCTCTTATTGGGAGGACCCTACCGAGGTGCTGGAAAGAAGGTGAGGAATTATGCCTAGAAAACGTTACAAGGAATTTTGCTGGCGCTGTCAAGTTTTGCCAGATTCCGAAGACGCTATCTTGCTATCTTACCTGCAAAATCATCCTTTTTTTAGTTTACAGGAAACGATTTTACCTCTAATCAAAGCGCGGTGGCTGTTAGCATCATTACGCAATAGCGGTAGTCATTCTAGTACAGAGTTAGAGTATTTGAGGCGAGAAAGCATTAATTTTTTGCTTAGGCAGATAGATGAAGTTTGCCGAGATGCGGGATTTAACTGTACCGAGTTAGGAGTAATTGCCCCTGGTATTTCTTCGGGTTTAATTCCTTTAGCTACTTTCCCTCACTTATCGAATTCAGGTGCATCTATTGCTACGGAATTAACTGCCCCTGAGAGTTCAAATCCCGCAAGTTTGCCCGAAGAAAAAGAACCAGAGGAATTTTCGGGAGAAGTTGAGTTTGAAAACAGCGCATTTAACTTAGCTGGTTTCGATCCGGCAATGGTCGGGCCTAGCTTTAGTTAAAAATTATTAAGTCTTGAATAGACATCGACATCCAGCAAGGAGGAATGAAATGACTAACATGATTCACTTGGTTGACGGCGAGAAAGGTGGTGTTGGCAAGTCGATGCTAACTCGGATTCTGGTTGAATTCAATCAGAAGTATGAACTGCTGTACACGTTAATTGATGGCGATTTTCAAAATCCTGACGTGCAGCAGCGCTATCCTGAACACAATGCAAAAATCGTAGCTTTAGTTGAAGATGAAGAGAAGTTTTTCGATATCGATATTATTTTTGAAACAGCAGTAGAAACTCCTGTGATTGTCAATTTACCAGCTCGGGTTTACAGCATTATCAACAAATGGATTGACGAAGCTAATTTAACCTCTCCTGATTTTAAAGAGCAGTCAGGAGTTGATGTATGCAAGTGGTTTATTTGCGGTGGCACGACGGACAGCATTGAAATGTTTATTGACTCTTTCAACTACTTTGAAGGTCAGCTCAATCACATTTTTGTCCGCAATTTTGGAGTTTGCAAAGATTGGTCGCACGTACAAAGCCATAAAGAAATGAACAAGCTCATTAATAATTACCGAATTCCTGTGGTAGATTTGCCGGCTCTGAGTGCAAGAGAGCGCAAGTTTATTGATACGAAGCGGTTGTCATTTTCTCAAGCAATGAAACACTCTGAATTTTTCTTGATTAGTCAGCAGCGATTGCATACTTTTCTGGAAGACTGTTTCCGTCTGATAGAAGATGTAGGTTTGTTTAACAACGCACCCAATCGCAATAAAAAAGAAGTTATCGCGCCCTATGAACAAAAAAAAAATGAGGAAATGCAGATAGAAAATGAGCCCCAAAATGAGTAACAAAATAAGCAACAGGTTGTAAAGTCTCAGGAGGCTGTAATTTGTAAAAAAGGTATCGTAAGCTTTTAAGAATCTAAATTAAGGCTTACGCACAGACTCTACTGATAGGGTGTGCCGAAACCAGCCCGCTGGCTGAGTGCAATCAACGCAGTTGTGTTATCCCAGGCGTTGGATATTAGCAATAAACGTTGTTTATTGCGTTTAAATTCTGAAAAGAAGAAGATTGATCGATCGCCCGCTACGAGATTTCCAGGGTTTCAAAAACTTCTTCACCACTGGGCCAGCGGGCTGGGTGGGCAGAAACACATCTTAATACTACAGATAGTGTCTAAACCGATAATTTGCGGGTATTCCTGTAAATTTTACAGTCATATCAATTCCGGTTGCACTCAGACATGATGTTGACTGTTGACCCTTCGACCCTTCGGCTACGCGGTTCCTGAGCGTAGTCGAAGGGCAGGGCGACGCTCCGCTCAGGGCGACGCTGTTGACTGTGAATCGAACAACTGAAAATTGCGCCGAGATAGGTGGCGACTTGTAACAATCATTCATAAATTGCCCTCTAATTTATCACCTGACGATGCAGCCGGAAACGAGATCAATGGGTGATGAACTCGTTAGGAGACGGACAAAATATGAGTTCACACTATAGAATGCGCGAAGCAGAACAGCATAAAGATTAGGATTTTGATTAGGTAGGAGGTTAAATGTCCGATCGACTTTTAGAAGAACTTTCCGAAGTTGACTCTGAAGAGTTTGGCGAGATATTGGAAACGCCAAGGGAACAGGGCAGACTTAATAATACCAAAAATAATTCCATACAATCCGCTGAAAATTCGCAAAGTTTGCCCGATTCTCCAGATACATTCCCAGAAGATGCAGTAGAAGAAAAGTTGAAATCCGATGGGAGTAAGCTAAATGAAAAGGAGTTTTGGGAACTCATAGACGATGATTCGAGGGAAAGAGAAGCTCTGAACAGAGATCCTTTATCTGCCTCTCCCATGTACGAGAGAGATACTGAGTCACTAATCAGCCAGGTACTCAAGGGCAAAGACTCCAAATTTCGCTCTCATGTCATTCAGACAGCTTACCGATACGGTCTCAATAAAAATGACCCGCTTTTTATCGTATTGCTGGCTACAGGTCAACTCGAACTGCTGTTAGAAAAAAAACCACAAGAGATTGACCAGTTTTTCAAGAATTGGCAATCTCAATGGCAAGGTGATTTGAAAGATTCTCAAGCTGTTATTTCTCAAGAACTGGAACAAGTTCGGCAGCTTACTGAAAATTGGGAAAAAGAAAGCAGGGAGTTTTTAGAACGGCAGGGAAAAGCGGCTGTTAAGGTGCAACATCGCCACATTTCTAACTCAGTTTACACCCTAGTGCGACAAGCAGCTTTAGAGAAAGTTGCTCACGATATTTGGTCGGTGATTTTTGGGAGCGGGGTGGTGTTAGGGGCAATGGCGATCGGCGCTTTTATCGGGTTAGCTGTGCCCCGGTTCATTCCACCGCCTGAACTCGACCCAAAAGGGCCGCGCCAGCTCACTTTAGAACAAGCTGTAGCTCTCGAATGGGGGCTGAGCAAAGAGGGTCAGTTTGCTCGCAAGAACGCGGATACAATTCAGTGGGCAACAAGCAATGAAGGGAAATATGCTCGCCAACTTATGAGCTGGAATCAAGCTTTGTTGAGCGAGAAAGGTGGCAAAAAATTGTGTGAAACTGAGATAAATCGATTGGGGGTGACGCTGACAGTAGAGGGTAAACCTGCACAAAAAGGATTTTGTACTTTGTGGATTCGCTCCCCTCAAGAACGAGAGTTTGTTCCTTGATGGCAAATACTAAAGTCTTGAATGGGATGTAAATAAGTTAGCTTAACAGGAGAAATCTATGATTGCCAATTTGAACAATCAGCCGTTACCTGACCAAAATCAGAAGCAAGTGCAGTCGCAAATATCGGGTGTTTTAGTTGCACTAGACGACCCATTCGATAACATGGTTTGGGATTACTGTTTGAGTCAAACATACCCAATATCGGAACAGATTAAGATTGTACTGAGTGCTTTCTGGGGGCCGTTTGCTGCTAAAAATGCTAGCAAGTCTCCTGAGCGAGTGCGAGCGATCGCTTGTTATTCACTGCGACAATTAGCAGCTCAACAAAAATTGATTGGCTCAGTGTTTGAACTGTCAAGTGAATCAAATAAAATTTCCGAAGTTATTGCTGTTCTCAAAAGGGAAAATAGTTGTGAGGCACTCAATCAAGCTTGTGTGTGTTCTCAATATGTTCTAAATACTGCAATTCGGTGGGAGTAAGAACCGTTGCTCTTTCTAACAAGTTGAGGATTTCTATCTCAAAAGGATCTAGATTTCCTAATTGGTGAAGTCGGCCAGTGCGATCGCAAATTTCTTGAAGTCCGGGTTGATTTTCGAGCGGTACAGCAGTAAGAGCCGAGTGTTTGAAGGTATGCAAATTCATGGCAAGAGTAGGGATGTGCCGCATCCACACGGTAGCCGTTTTCTCGCCCACTGACTGAATGCGCCCCAACCGACCGTTAACGTCCTGGCGATCGGGCGCGTACACTTCCACCAAGGAACCAATTTTGAGCGTCAGGTGGTGGGCGATCTTAGGTTCGCCTTCAGGTTTTACTTTTTTGTCGCGCCCCTGTAAAGTTTTGGCAACCTGAGCCGGATTGCTGCGAGTGTCGTTTGCCAAAGCGATGACCTGCTTCTTGGTCAGCCCAGCAGAGCGATTCAGTATTTTCCACTTCACTTCGTCCCCTCCAATAAAACTGAGAGCATCCACAGCTCGAGTAAATTGGGCATCCCGGTAAATCGTTCTGGGGGAAGCTTTGAACCGTTCTCCTAACTCTCGTGCTGTTTTGTCTGTCAAGCTGCCATTTTGACAGCTTGCTCCTTCTGGCATTGTTTTGTCTGTCAAGTGGTCATTTTGACAGCTTGCCTCATCTGGCATTGTTTTGTCTGTCAAGCTGCCATTTTGACAGCTTGCTCTATCTGGCGATACTTTGTCTGTCAAACTGTCAAAATGACAGTTTGCCGAACGCTTGCCCCCGTGAGATTCCTTGGTCAGCTCGTACCAGGTGCCGCGCAGGTAGCTAACGGATTCTGGCGTCAAGCTGCGCCGTCCCAGTTGGTTGGCGATCGTCCAGACCTTGACTGCATTCCGACTGTCAAAAGACATCTCTACAATTTTGTATGGTATGCCGTGCGCGGTACAGATGGCGAACCTGTTGTGGCCGTCGATGAGAAGCTTTTCCTCGGCCCAGACTACTAACGGATCGCGGCATCCTTCCTCCAGAATGCTCGCTTGCAGGGCGGCTTTTTCGTCTTTACTCAGGGGAGGAATGAGAGATTGAAATTCGGGGTCGATTCGCAGTTGTTTCGCAGCACAAGAGGTACACCCTCCAATACCCCCCGGCAAAACAATTAACGCTTGCGGCTCCCGATCGTCTGCTTCTGATTGCATTTGACGCATTCCTGGCGAGTTTGTTGAATGCAAGGCTCGCCCGCGCTCGACCGCAACCGGAGTAGGGGAGTCAGCGCGGGCAGGAATTTTCTTGAACTATTCAACACTAACATAGTTATCGTCGAGAAGCCTCCAGAAAATGCGAAAATAGTAAAAAAAAGGAAATGCTATCCACGCTATGTCACCTAGGAAAGGAATTCACCCCCATCCCAACTCACTAGCCAACCTCAACCGCTCTGGGGGACAACCCCGCTATGAAGAACCCAAGAAGCAAAGAAATATTCAGGTAACATCGGTAGGATGGGAAGGAATTCGCGCGATCGCCATTGAACGCGGATTGAGTCTCAACGAGTTGATAGAACAGATTGGCCGGGGTCTGATTCCCCTTGGCAATGGTGAAAAAAGTAACTAATTGCCAGATATGGAAAGAGAGGTTAGAGCAAAAAAACTTTCTATCAACTAGTTACGAGAAGTTTTATTAATAGTAACAACGGTGTTTTTATCGGTTAAAAAATGTTCTAACTTACGGTATTGTGCCCTGCCAATATATCAGGAAAAAATATAATGGTTCAATCACATCCAAAACTTATAACTGTTGATGAATTTATTACAAGCTACGGCGACAGCGATTGCTACGAACTGATTGATGGTGAATTAACCGAAATGGAACCAACAGGGCCGCACGAACAAATATCCGGTTTTCTGGGACGAAAACTGAATGTAGAAATTGACCGCCTGGATCTACCCTACCTTATCCCCCCTCGCTGTCTCATCAAACTATTAGGAACAGCAACAGCATTTCGCCCCGATGTGCTTGTATTAAACCAAACTCGACTAATTAATGAACCTTTGTGGCAACAAGAACCTGTAATTACATCAGGTTCCTCAATTAAACTGATTGCTGAAGTCGTTAGCACCAACTGGCAGAACGATTACGCCCGCAAAGTTGAAGATTACGCCATACTAGGAGTGCCTGAGTATTGGATTGTTGACTATCTGGGCATTGGCGGCAGAGAATATATTGGCAAACCCAAACAGCCGACAGTTACAATTTGTACGCTGCGAGAAGACGAGTATCAAAAACAGTTGTTTCAAAATGACGATCTGCTTATTTCCTCAATCTTTCCCGGCTTGCAATTAACAGCGCAACAAATCTTCGCGGCAGGCAGATATGCTGCTATCTAGCTTATATCCAGGTAACGTCGGTAGGATGGAGAGAATTCGTGCGGTCGCAATGGAACGGGGATTGAGTCTCAACGAGTTGAGCAAACAAATGGGCAAGGGTCTGATTCCCCTTGGCGCTGAAGAAAGTAACTAATAGCTTGGTCAGGAAAAGGAGGGTGCCTTCAAAAAAACTTTCTATCAAATCGTTCCCATAAGTTGTTTTGAAATAAAAGACTAATTGGCTTGTTGATTCCCCGAGCGTGCTAACTAACTTTCAAAATTTGCTCAATTAGGGAGACAAATTGCTGCGGTCGATGCTTAAAATGCTTCTTGATTTGAAATTTTAACGAATCTGCTGGCACATCTTTTTTGTTGAGTTTCAGGCGAATATGCTCACTTCGTGGGAGAGTGGCATTGAGCGCTCGAATAACGGTGCGGCATTGTCGAAGAGTCAGGCTATCGACTTGAATGAAAGGTAGATTTAATGTGTCGGTATCGAGTTGAATATTAGAAGCAAATTCGGCTTTAAATTGTAGCGAAGAGGTGAGGCGCTGTTCTTCTGTGGGTTCTGGAGTTGCTGCACATTCGGTAACAGCAGGAAAGGAAGCAATTTCATTGAGAAGAGGCACAAAATCTGGGGCAAGTTCTGCTGAGAGTTTTTCAGAAGGATTCATTCGCTTCGATGCTAACAGCGTAGCGATATAGTGAACAATTAAGCCACCGTAACCAAAAATTACCACAGTTTCAATTGTGAGGGTGAGAAAATGCTGAATATGTTCGTACATGATTATAATTTATTTGCAAGTGGAACATCTCTCAAACGCGCTCGCGTTTAATATCAAAACCTTACTAAATCCTTCTGAGAATGCGATCACAAATATCGCAAAGGGAACTGGTGTGGTGGGTGGGCGGGCAAAACAAATCCTGCTCCAAGCAGGATTTTACCCCCTTTATTGGGGGTCGTCATTGATTACTTGATAAAATCATCAATCTCTTCATTATCGTCAGTTGCCTTTTTCTTATGAGAAGCTTTGACTGCCGAGTCGATATAACGGAAGTGCAAGTCAATCACTGCTTGCTCAGATGAAAGCCAGTAAACGTTGCTCAAGATTTCTTCAAGCATCTCGTCAGCCGAGTAGCCTTCATATTGCTTGTTAAACCAAGTATTGAACGCTTCCCAGTCAAGAGCTTTACCTTTCTGCAACTGTCGTTGTTTGGCACGTCCAGTTAACTCGCGGGCAACGTGCAAAAACATCTCGAAGCGCTGTTCTTCAAGAGTTTCTGCAAATTGCTTTTGCATCGGAGTTGGAGCGGATTTGCGATTAGCCATGATTAACCCTCAAGCGTGTTTTTTTTCACAACTAAAGCGACGGCAGTCTGCTAATTACAATTAATTCAAAAAAATTAGTGGTGGGTGGGTGGGTAAATTAAATTCACAACCAAGGTCAAAATTTCCTTGATTGTGAATTTGTTGGGTCTGCTTCCCAGAGCGTCCTGATTCGGACGGTGGCGACAATCATTACCCTGAAATGAAGGAGAAGGGGAAGGGGAAGGGGAAGGATAATTTTTTTAGTAATAACGGGATTTTACTAAAGTTTTTCTACCCTTGTCCCAAGTTTTTCTACCCTTTCCGTTCCTTCCCCTTCCCCTTCCCCCTCCCCTTATTAAATGAATCGCGATTCGTGGAAAAGGCCTCGATAGAGGCAAAAAAATGCTCTGCTTTTTCAGCAGAGCTTTCTAATCAAACTTTAGCAATTATTCGTCGTCTTCCTCAAATTCTTCGTCTTCGTCTAAACTAAAATCATCCTCCTCATCGTCATCATCCTCATCCTCGTCCTCATCGCTTTCCTCGTCTTCGTCATCCTCATCAATTTCATCGAGTATGTCATCAATTTCATCATCTTCATCATCGAGTTCGTCGTCCTCATCGAGTTCTTCAGTATCTTCTTCTGAGGATTTAGCTAACTCGTTGCGACGCTTTAAGCTTTGAGCATTGAACTCCATTAAATCGGCAATGGCAGCTTGCGGGTTGTCAGCAATTGTATCGTAAAGTTGGCTCATCGCTAAGGCAACAACTTCGACACCATACTTGAGTTCCTCGGGTCGGCCAACTAGCTTGGGAAACACAGTATTGTTCCACTCTTGCCAGTCGAACTTTTTACCATTGCCATTGCCGTTGCGCTTGTTCAACTGAGCTTGAATATCCAATCCCAGTTTTTCGCGAATTGCGTGGCCAACCTTTGTCGAAATACGGCTATCGCGACGCTGAATTGTCACACCGTACTTCTTATGAATTGTATTGCGAATCTGTTTGACTAGCTCGCCAGCAAGTTGCTCCGGGCTGAGGTTAGGTTGAGGTTTTGATTTGGCTCCATTGTTACTGCCGACAGTTTGACTGTTCTGTTTTTCAGGTGGCTTAGATTTAGCAGGCACTGGTGACTGAGAGCGAGTGGGAGTGGCGGCGGTTTGCTTTTTACTTGTGACCATGATTGACAATTTAACTTGCATAACATCAATTTATTAGTGCCGTTAGGCACAATTACCCCCTCCAATTGAGGGGGAAAAGTTCGCTCATTAGCAGGACGCTAAATTTTAATTATGTTAGTTAAAATTTTATGTTAAACATCCTCTATTTAGATGTATAAATTCATGAAATATTTCACGATTTTGTCTAATTTAAGAGTCCCTCCAACTCCAATATTTGCCCTAGAATATTACAGTGCAGATCGCCAAAAAATCTTGTCATCATTTCATCAGTACGCCAGTGAGTGTTGTTTACCTGTTTATTATTGGAATCCTGGCTATGCAACTCTTCAACAGGTGCGGTGTTTGGATAAAAATCTCCCAATTTTAGGTTGTCATTCAGATATGACAAGCGTTTCAGATATTTCGGAGATGTATAATAGTGAATGCGTCTTATGTAAAACTGAGCTATCTGTCGGGAGTGATGTGCTGCAATTTCTGCTGGAAAATGACTGTCCCGGTATCTTTTTGTTAGAAGATATTTTGGAATCAGACAGTACCGAACAGCCTCTTGTCCGCCGTTATTCTCAATTGGCTAACGCATTCTTTGAGCTGAAAGGGCGTTGGGCCAACCAATATTGGGTACTGCTGGGTGAGTACATCCAACTGCCATCAAAGCTAAGTCCATTAATTCCTCTACTCAAATGTCCGTTACCCGATCGTTTTGAAGTCGAAGTTCTTGTAGATAATTTTTGCGATCGCAATTGTTCCCTTGATTTTGGTTCAGATGCGGTAGCTGCTAAAAAACGGCTGGCTGTTTCTAGTCTAGGGCTGCCAACTGCTGAAATTGAATTGGTGTTAGATCGATCGCTCTCTGTGACCGCTTCAGTTGTCCAAATCGCACAGTTGGTATTGGAGCATAAAATATCGCAACTTCGAGACCAGGGGTTAGAGTTCATTGCTTCTCCAGACGTGCCTCATGCTGGCGGTTTAGATTTATTAGACGCTTATTTGAGCGAAGTCGTAAAGCTGTCAGAAGCTGATGCCAAGAAATATCACCTCAGACCTCCCAAAGGAATGCTGCTGTGGGGGCCGCCGGGGACGGGCAAAAGTTTGAGTGCGAAGCTAGCTGCTAAGAAGCTAGGTTATGCGCTTTTAGCAGCAAGTTGGGGCAATATTCTAGGTTCCTCTAATCCCGACCGCGCTCTCAACAAAATGCTGGATACAGCCGATAATTTGGGCGGCTGCGTGCTGTTCTTTGACGATTTTGACAAGGGTTTTTCTGGCTGGGAATCAAATGCTGATGGCGGTGTAGCTAGACGGCTGTCGCAGAAATTGCTCACCTGGATGCAGGAACATGAGAGCCCCGTGTTAATGTTAGCTACTGTTAACCGCTTAGAAATGCTGCCGGCTGAACTTATCCGCAGATTTGACGACGGCGGAATCTGGTTTGTGGATTTGCCACACAGCGGCGCTCGCTATGAGATTTTCAATTTGCACTTAGCTAAGTATTTCCCAGAGCAGTTTGGGGAAGGAAAAGAGAACCTTTGGAGCGACAGGCAGTGGTATTCATTACTATCTGATTATGCCGGAGCAACGAGTGCTGAAATTGCGATCGCAGTAAAGCGCTGTGCTGAACGAGCCTATTGTGAAGGGCGACCGGGTAAAATTGAATTGGCCCATTTGCGTTATCAGAGAACTCAGTTTGTGCTATCGTCTGAGCGTTCTTCTGAAGATATCCAGGGGATTCGCAACAAAGCGTCCTTTGCTCGGCCTGCTTCTGGGAGGGATGGGTCTAAATTTGCGGCGGGAGAGCAAGAGTTATTCGAGTATCGGCCATCTGCTTACGATAAAACTTGAGTGCATGATAACCAACAATAGCATGGGTTTTTTGGTGAGCCAAAAAGTTTTGACTGTTGATAGAATTAGCGCAAAAGTTTTATAGCGCTTTCCCTCGCAAATAATAACCAGTGCATGTGTTTAATAACAAATGCACTGGTGATCGTATTATAAGCTAAGACTTAACTTGGACGCGGTAGCCGCAATTTTCAAGGTCGAGTTTGACTCCCTGCCAAGTTAACCCTGTTTCTGGTTCAAGCCGTACAGTTAAAGCATTGGTTGTGTAGCCGCGCTCTCCCTCCTGCCTGATAACGCTATATTCAGCTTGGTGAAGCATGGCAATAGCGCATTTTGATAACTTACCAACGATATTTGCGGCTTGGTTACTAATAGTGAGAATTACATTCATTATGTTTTGAAATCAACTGTTCACTTGCACCTCAACAATCGTTGTTTAGGGGTGGGAGGTTGGGCGCGGAATTATGCGGTGACTGTTAGGGGAATGGGGAGTGGTCAGGAAGTGGAATTTTCACAGCAATGCCTGCGGTGCGGTTTCTCCCTACTTCCCATTCCCCACTCTTTCCCCGTTAATCTCTCACCCTCCCCAACTTTCCATCACCTTAATTTCTACCTCGCAAGGAATCGGAGAGAGAAACTTATTCCCGGCTCTCACCATACATTTTTTAAGCAAGGCTTTAACTTGCCTCACTTCTTCAAGAGGACACTCTATTAAAATTTCATCGTGAACGACACAAATTAGTTTAGCACCTGTACGGCTCAGAGGCAGAAAAAGTAGAGCAAGAGCGAGTTTAGTAATGTCAGCGCTCATTCCTTGAATTGGGTTATTTAGCATCTCATTAAGCAACGGTTTAGTATCTTTTGACCATAATCTCCTTCTGCCTAAGACAGTCCGACTCTCTCGAATACCTCGGCTCCAGGCGCTCCGAACTTTGCCGTGAAATTGTTTGATACCTGTATAGGATTCAAAGAACTTCTTACGAAAGTGTGAAGCTTGTTGCAGCGTTAAAGTGACTCCATGCTCTGCTTGAGCCATATTCTTAAATTTCTGTGCTCCCATGCCATAAATTAAACCGAAGTTAATAATTTTGCCGAGCTGTCTGTCTTCGACAGTAATTTTAGATAAAGGTTTTGCTAGCACCAAGGAAGCTGTGAGAGAGTGCAAATCTTCCCCTTTGGAGTAAGCTTTCACCATCGTGCGATCGCCGGAAACCTTCGCCATGATCCGCAGTTCAATCTGGCTGTAATCGGCTTTGAGCAGGACGTAACCGGGTACAGCTTTAAAACACTGTCGGGTTTCCTTATCTCTGGGGATATTCGTTAAATTTGGCTCTCGACAACTAAACCGTCCTGATCTAGCACCAATCTGAAACCAATTGGGATGAATGCGCCCTGTAATCGGGTGAATGCGTTCAGGTAAACCCAGAGTAAAAGTATCGATACGAGCCGATAAACTGCGGTACTCTAACAGTGTTTGAATCACAGGATACTCGCCTTGCAAAGGAATTAAATGTTGAGAGTTAGTGGAAGTAACAGGAATGCCTTTCTGTTGCAAAGCCGCTAGAACTTGCTTGGGAGAGCGAGGATTAATTGTATCCATAAATTCGGGCAGCAGAGAAATTTGTTGATTAGGGTTAGGTCGATGGAGTTGTGAATTAATTTGTTTTAAAAGAGAGTCGCGTTCATGACAGAGCTTGACTCCCAAAACTTTCCACTGTTCTCTATCTAAAAGCATTCCGTTGAGTTCCATAGAAGCCACCGCCGGCAGACAAGCAAACTCTAGTAAAGCAGTTTTCCAAAGCTTAGAAGCTTTCAGTTTTTGTTGCAGAGCAGCAGCCAGCGGGAGTAAAATTGCAGCATCGGTAGCAGCATATTGCAGTTGAGCGAGTGTTAAGTTTCCCGACCAATCGCTAACTTGCTGCGTTTTGTCTAGCTTTACTTTCAACAAATTCTCAGTGACAGCATCTAGGGACAAATGGCGTTTTAGTCCAGCCGTCAGCACTCGGTAAGCCAAATAGGTATCGAAAAAGGGTTTGGATGGTTCCAGTCCGGCAAAAGCGAGCATTTGCCATTCAAATTTGAGGTTGTGACCTACCTTCAGTGCAGGACTGGCTAAGAGCAAGCGTAATGGTTCGAGGGAACTCGGTTCAATGGCCCATAAATCTACAATGATTACTGGATGGTCAGGAATGGCAAGTTGTAACAATCTAATTTTGGCTTGGTAGGGGTCAAGCCCTGTTGTTTCGCAGTCTATACCTATGATTTTTGCTTGTTGGAATGGTTGAAGGGCTGTTTCAATATTGAAAGCAGTATCGATCAGTTGGTAAGGGGTTTTAAGTGTAACTGGGAACTGAGCTATTTTAAGTTTCTCGGGCGTCAAAGAAGTTGGAATAGCGGTTGATTGTTTCTGCTGGTTTAGCGGAGTAGGTTTCATAATTACTTGCTTTTCTAAAAAAAGTGAAAGGATATCTTTCTGTCAATCATGCACGAAATTTAACTATTTTAAAGCAGGTATTCGAGATTAGGTAGCTTGAGGATAATGGGTTTTATTTGGGAAGTATACGAGTTTTAAGTCAATACGCTTGGACTCAGAACAATGTGACTTCCTTTCACAAGTCGGGAATTCCCAAAAATCCGTGAAATTAAATTCGTCTGAAAGCGCTAACCCAAGCGTATTGAGTTATTATTCGGTTTTTTGTAAATCAATTTAAGTCCTGAACTTTAGAAATAAGGTAAAAGACATAAAGGATGGCGGTTGGTCTAAAAACAACCAGGGGTTGCCTGGTTTTGAAAATAGTTGCCAACTTTAGAGTCGGTAACAGTTGTTTTGACTATCCCAAGTGCCGCCTAAAAGGTCGCAGCCTGGTTTGCCCTCTGTAATCTTTTTACAGACGACTGCGTTAGCGTCTGTTGCCATTAAGAGCAAAAGGCTTGTTAGAGCGATAGCGAGGAGTTTTTTCATAACGGTGAGTTCAGATGTATGAACTTCACCGATACAGCACTGTTAAGTGCGACTTTAATTCGGAACGATTAGATTGTAAAAAAGATTTTTATATAGAGGTGGGTGGGAAAATATTGCTGGAATTTAAATTTAAAGATTAGGATATATAATGTAGTTGTCACAATAATTAGGTTTGGCAATTGAATCGCCCTATCCAGCTTCTTAGAGTTCGAGATCGACAGGTAGTTAATGCTATCCTGACATCCGTTACTGAGAAGCATTTAGAAGATGCCACAAACCTCTGGGAACCAACCCTTCGAGGGAGTGGAGAAGAAGATGAATACTGGAATTGGGTTAGTAAAAGCTATCGAACTCAATTTTTACCAGGAGATGAACTATATGCCATTGAGTGTGATGGCATAACTCAGGGTTTAATGACTATCGATATTTTAAAAAAACGCTGCTATATTGAGTCTCAATTGAGACGAAGATTGGTTTACGTCAGAGCCCTAGCAACGGCTCCCTGGAATCGACCAACTATTAGCAATCCTCCAACTTATAAGGGAGTAGGTGGAACTCTGATAGATTTTGCGATCGCTCGTAGTGAGGAACTAGGATACCAAGGAAGGATAGGCTTCCACGCACTGCCTGGTGCGCTAGTATTTTATAGAAAGTTGAAAGTGGGGCTGCTAGACTGCGGTCTCGATCCTGAAGAACCCGACAATCTTAATTACTTTGAAACATTAAGGAAAGACAAATGAGTAACTCAATTCCCTCCCAGCCCCAATCCACAATAGATGATACAACCAGTTATCCGCGCTTGATGGAACTGATAGAAGCAGAAGATGCAGCTAATGGAGAAGTTGGCTGCGGTCGGGATTTGGGTAATAAACCTTCAGTTTATCTGAAAACCTGCGGTATGAATATCTCTGATGAAAAGCTAAGAAATTTGTTAAGGGAGTATTTAGGTCATTTATTGATGGAGCTAGATTTTGACTCAATCATCAACCAGGTGAGTCACTTCGTAGAGTCATTAGTCGTGCAGGAACACACTCAATTAGAGCAGACAAGACCAGCATTAATGCTCTTAGAATCAGTTTTTGAGCAAATTCCTGCGAAAGAACTCAAACAATGTATTGAGTCTGAATTGGGGGAGTTTTGTTCGGAAACTGCGATCGAGCAAATTGTTCAGTACACTGGTCAAGTGATTCACTATTCAATTCTCCAACCTCGACATAAGTGGCCCAAACCTATTTGGGTACTAAGTGTTCTTGAGAAGGTGTATATTGCTCAGGCATCTAGTTTAGATGCAGCAATTGCCCAAGTTAAAGCACAATATCCCGACGAAAGCGGAGAGCTGCAAGTAATAAAAGTCGGAGGTGTTCTCGCACCAAACCAAGTGATTTGCTTGGAGTTATTGAACAATTAATAAAAAATGCGGAAGTAATTTGGTAGCTTTGAACGCACCCCAACCTGCATCATATCCCCTCTCTTAAGCATGGGTATTCTTTAGCTTTTAGTTCCTACTTTCTCTTAAAAAACATTTTTCTCGACTTCGTATAATTGCCCAGTGCTGAGAGCCGTTAGGCAACCTTCATAAAGCTGCCCCCTCCATTTAGAGGGGGTAATTTTTACTGAACCCAATCGCTCACAGGAATGAAGTTGCAGGAACGCGATGCGATTTAAATTGGAATTGTTGACCACATAAACTAAGAAAAACCATGCACAATGCTTCGATCGAACCTAATTCCGGCTATAACAACTCCGGTTACGAATCAGCACCCGATTTGACTGTCGGTTACTCGTCATCTAAAGAAGTTCGCCAAGGTAATTTTGACAACGGTTACCAAGAAAATGTCTATGACTTGTCCAACCTAGCAGATACTTCTTGGACAGATTCAGCAGTCCGCCCGAATCCACAGCTTGAGCTGGAGCTTGATTAAAGAAAAAAGCGAAGATGGAGAAATGCAGTCCAGGACGCACTATCAACCTAAAAAAAACAGTTTCTCGTTCTCATCCTCAACCTAAAATGACGGAATTACATTCAAAAACCGGGTTTTTGGGTAATTCCTAAAATGGAGAGGGAGAGAGGAAGAGGGGGAGAAAGGGAGAGAGGGAGAGGGCGAGAGAGGGGGAGAGGGAGATTTAGCTGATGGCTAATTTCTGCAATACTGCTCTATTTTTCGTAATGTTTTAAAAACCATTTAACGTTTTTCCAAACTAGAGAGAATAGAGCAGCTTTTTTTACCCGCATTTGAGTTAACATCAATAGGATTCCCATGAACAGTCCAAAGCAGTTAATAAAATTCAGCCAGGTAGGATCTGCTTTAATAGCTGCCAGTACACTCTGCCTAATTTTTGCTTTCATCTGCATTACTTTCTTCAGCTTCCCATCAATTGCTAGCGCTAGTTCCTTACCTACTAAAATTTGGGAAAAAGAACAATCTAGAGTTTTGCTGCCAGATTGGAACCAGATTACCTTTAGTTCCCTGCCCGCCGTTGCTAGTTCTGGAAGTTCAGGCGGTCGAAGCTGGCAAGCCGGCACTTCTGTTGACAACATCTTGAAGCTGGGGGACATCAACGATGTAAAACCTGAAATTCTGTCTTTGCAAGCAATTGAACAATTGGCACTAGGGGATATCAATTTAGAAAATATCAGCTTGTCAGCATTTCCCTTAGCTGGTAAGCAAACTGTCGGTCACTTGGTTGAAATTGTTCCGAATCTGGGTCAATTTCAATTGAGCGATGTTCCTCCAATTGCTTCTTTATCTTCTCAAATAGCCGGAGTGAACCCTAACATCAACCAATTACCAATTGGTCAAGCTGTAAAACAAGTACCGCAACTAGCGCAGGCAAAACTCAACCAAATTGACCTATCTGAGTTTGCGATCGCCCAAATCCCCAACCTTAATAGCGTAAATTTAGAACAGTTCTCTGGCTGGTCAGAGGAACTCATCAGCAATATTCCGCTGCTGAGTCAAGTCCCGCTTTCTAGCTTTCCGGTTCCTATTGCGTCTATTGGCAGCGCAGTTATGCGAATTGACATGATTTACAGTCGGTACGAGAGCAAGCGCAATAACACAATTTCCGGTTCTGATGTAGAAGGATTTGCGGTAGCTTGCGAGAAAGATTGCGCTTATATCGAACTCGACGATATGGAAAACGCCGGTCGCCGCGCCACAGGGCCGCTAGAAGGCAAGCAGTGGATTAGCGGCAAATACCAGGAAGTGCGAGGCGGTTCTGGCTGTTTGACCGGTTGGGAACCGACGGGCCGGCATCCTTTTGGGCAAGTGTTTAAAGTAGTGGTAATGGAACCGTCAGAAACCAGCGATACTGTTGACACGGCTCTGTACTTCAGGTTTAGTTTGCCCTGCGGCAAATCACCTTACATTATTGGTCCGGTTCCGTTTCTCAGTTACAGCGTTAATTCGCCTATGTTTGTCGGTCGATTGGAGGGCGGTTCTTCTAACAGTATTTCGCGTTCTAAAGGCGTCGCATCCGAAACAAAACCTTCAAAGCCACTGAGTTCCAATCAAGCTAAAAAAAACGCTTTACCAACTCAGCCTGTACCTGAATCGAAGCGAGAGTGCGCGCGCCCCGCGACTTACGTTAGCGGTGTGGATGTGGCTTCATTAGGGGAGGCGTTAGCGAAGCTTTCTGAAGGAATCGCCTATGTGGAAAGTGCAGCCAGTGCCGACTACGAAGCCATTGGCGAGATGGTTTGTACTGAAGGATCTCGCAACTGCGGGCGGGCGATCGGTCGCTATCAGTTGATGAGTTACCGGGAAGACGTGCAGCGTGCTGTCAGCTCAATTCCAGGGGGGCCTAACTTTATCCTAAACGTCAACAAAGGCCAAAAACCTACAAGAGAGGAACTCTTCCAATATTTTCCTCCTGCTGTTCAGGATAAAGTCTTGCAAAATTCTCTAGCTGAGAACTTAGTCCGCAGCCAACAGGAAATTGACCCTAAAACTGGGCAGGTGTTCAAGGGCGATCGCTTAATTGAGCGAGTAGCGCAAAAACACTTTGGGGGTTCTGGCAGTAAAATTGATGCCAGCTATTCCAACATTTTAGGCGGCTACTCTCTCAAACAGTACGGGGAAAAAGTTCGAGAGCTTTATAACCACAATACCAGCGACAATTGCCAAGCTAA
The DNA here is from genome assembly GCF_036700325.1 of Microcoleus sp. Z1_B2. Taxonomy (NCBI): domain Bacteria; kingdom Bacillati; phylum Cyanobacteriota; class Cyanophyceae; order Oscillatoriales; family Microcoleaceae; genus Microcoleus; species Microcoleus sp. Z1_B2. The sequence goes on along the minus strand of NZ_JAUBOQ010000004.1, from coordinate 550 downwards.
TTCTGGTGACAGCAATGGCATCAGCAACTCGGTCGGCTCCGGCATTACTTTAAATGCTAGTTGGAGTATTAAGGTTGCGCCCTTCCTCAGCTCTTTTTTGGTAGGATTGTGGTTTTTAATTCGACTTTTTCATAAGCGAAAGCAGCAAACTTTTTTGATACTAATCGGTTTGGGGATAGCAGTTACTCTTGGCACGGCTGCGCTCTCCCATTGAACCAGAGGAAAGAGGAGGTGGAAAAGCAAGGTATTAACAACTCTAACAACCTTCTCCGTAATCAGGACGTTTTTAATTGCTGAAAGCAGTGATTTTATAGCACTGATATCAATTCCGGTTGTATCGGAATGATTGGGAGCATCTCATATTGGTAAAAACACTTCTTCTTCCTTCTTCTTTCGGACTCTTTCCTCCTGACTCCTGGCTCCTGGCTCCTAACTCCAATTTTGGGCTGGGCTGCTTTCATTGAGATGCTCCCGAATGATTAAACCACAGAGGGCACAGAGGACACAGAGAAAGAGAAGAGAGAGATAATAATTCCGATGTCAACGGATT